>JACOUZ010000306.1 GCA_016177515.1 Acidobacteriota bacterium | reverse complement strand
GGTGGCCGGCGCCGGGAAGGTAGAAAACGCCGGTTTCGACCTCGGAAGGGTAGAAGCGGCGCAGGACTTCGCCGATGAGCGACGGAGGGCAGATCAGGGGGTCGACCCGCAGGCCGGTGAGCTCCTCGACCGCCGGGATCAACGCGGGGCCGTCGGCGGACGACAGGCCAAGGGCCAAAACACCGTCCTCGACTCCTACCGGCACCATGCCGTAATAGTGCGCCAGGCGGCCCGGTATCCAATCGACGGCCGGCCGCGTGAGCAGATCCCAGGCGAGGCCCGGCTGGAGGGCTTCGAAATTCTCCTCGAGGAACAGGTGCAGCGACGCCGGGGCGGCCAGCCCCATCTTCAGGAGGTTGTAGCCCAGCCGGCCGCCGCGCAGTCTCTGCTCTTCCAGTCCGCTGCTTACCGCGTGGCGCGTTGCGATGCCGGCCTCGACCAGGAGATCACCCAGGAGCCTGCGGTCGTCAACCGGCGGGCGCCTGTCGCTCATGTCATTCCCCCTCCTGCAGAATCCACGCGCTCAGATGGTCCCGGCGGAGGGCCTGGACCGCCGCCTCGGCCTCGGCACGCGTCCGGTACCGCGCGGCCCGGACGCGAAAGATGACCGCGGGCCCCGACCGGTCCTCCTGAACGATCGCGGGAAACCCGCGCGACGCAAGCCGGGCCCGGAGGCGCCGCGCCGCGCCGGGGTCGCGCGTGGCCAGCGCCTGGACGACGTAGGCCCCGCGCCCACCCGGGGGCTGCGCGGCGGAGAGGCGCCCCGCGTCATCATGATTCAAGCCGGCGGAAGGCAGCCCGCCGCTCGGAGGGGGGGCCGGTCGCGCGCTGCCGAGGGTCTTGTAGAACGTGAGGTCGCCGGGGACGGACATCGAGCCGGGTCCGGCGTCCCCGATCCCCTCCGGGGAATCGGGCGGCGGCCCCTCCCTTCCGCCCGTCCCGGCGCCGCGGCCGGCCCAGCGGGCCAGCCCCACCATGAGCGCCGCCACGATCACGACCTGCACCAGAAGGCGGCGAACGGACGGCGGCCCGCTCAACGCTTCACTCCCACGACCTGCTGCGTGTCCTCGTCCGCCTCCGACACACCGATCGAGTTCTTGCCCGCCAGCTTGATCTTCTGCATCGCCTTGTCGGCGCACTTGATCAGGCCGAGGCTGGTGCGCGCGTGGTCCGGATAGGCGGCGATGCCAAAGGAGGCGGTCAGGGTCATCCCGGGCGTGTCGTCGACCAGGAAGGTCCTGCCCTGCAGGGAGGTGCGCAGCCGCTCGGACAGCTCGCAGGCGCCCTGCAGGTCGGTCTCGGGCAGGACGATGCAGAACTCGTCGCCGCCGTAGCGGAACACCTTGTCGCTGCCGCGTATCTCGCCGACCAGCCGCCGCGACACCTCGCGCAGCGCCTTGCTGCCCATGGAATGGCCGAAGCGGTTGTTGATCTCCTTCAGGTTGTCCATGTCGAGGAAGATGAGCGACAGCGGGGTCGCGTAACGGTGCGCCCGGTAGACCTCCTCACTCAGGAAACGATCAAAGTAGCGCCGGTTGAACGATTCGGTCTGGTCGTCCTTGATGATCAGCTCCTTGTAGCGCTCGACCAGAAGCGCGTTCAGGAGCGCCGGGATCAGCTCGGGCACCAGGCGGCCGATGAGGTCCTGATCGTCCGTCGAGAACCCTTCCCCTGCGCGCGACAGCAGGAGCATCCCGAGGATGGCGCCGCCGCCCGGCAGCGGCACCGACAGGACCTGCTCGATTCCCAGCCGGCGCAGAGGCTCCGGGGCGCGCGCCGTGGCCGGCGTGTAGGAGGCCGGCGGGCCGGGGCCCCGCAGCTCGGCAAGGTCGAGCGCCAGGATGCCCTTGCGGCGCGGGTCGTCGGGCGGGATGTGCGCGGCCTGGAGGTGAAAGGTGTCCTGCTCGCCGTCGTACAGGTAGAGCAGGGCCGCGGTCGCCCGCCCCAGGTCCATGCCGGCGCGGACGAAGGCGTCCGCGACCGCGGCGAGATCGAGCTGCCGCGCCACCCCCAGGGCGGTGCGCGCGATTCTCAGGTCTTCTGCGAGCCTGTCCGTGCTCACGGGGTGTCCCCCCGCCGCGTTCCGGGGCGCTTCAGACCGGCTTCCTCTTCAGGGCCTCGAGGATGTCGATCGGGACCGGGAAGATGATCGTCGAATTCTTCTCGGTGGCAATCTCGGTCAGGGTTTGCAGGTAGCGCAGCTGCAGGGTCGTCGGGTTTTCCGACATGACCCCCGCCGCCTTCGCGAGCTGCGACGAGGCCTGGAATTCACCCTCCGCGTGGATGATCTTGGCGCGTTTCTCGCGCTCCGCCTCCGCCTGCTTGGCCATGGCGCGCTGCATCTCGACCGGCAGGTCCACGTGCTTCACCTCGACCATCGACACCTTCACGCCCCACGGATCCGTGTGCCGGTCGAGGATCTGCTGGAGCTCGGAGTTCAGCCGCTCGCGCTGGCTCAGGAGGTCGTCGAGCTCGCACTGCCCGAGCACCGAGCGCAGGGTGGTCTGCGCGAGCTGCGAGGTGGCGTAGTGGTACTGCTCGACCTCGACCACCGCCTTCTTGGGGTCGATGACGCGGTAATAGACCACGGCGTTCACCTTGACCGAGACGTTGTCGCGCGTGATCACGTCCTGCGAAGGCACGTCGTGCACGATCGTCCGGAGCGAGATGCGCACCATGCGGTCGATCGGGAAAAAGACGAAGGTGATGCCGGGGCCCTTGGCGGTCTCGTGCAGGCGCCCCAGGCGGAAGATCACCGCCCGCTCGTACTCGTTCAGGATCTTGATGCTCGAGATCAGCCAGAACACGATGACGAACACGAAGAACAGGGCGCCCGACCCCGCTCCCAACGCACCCATCATGAGCCTCCTTCGCGGATCTCCGCGGTGTCAGGAAACTTCCTCGACTTCGAGCGCCAGGTCCTGGACGCGCGTCACGCGCACCGCCGCCCCCTTGCGGATCGGGCGCGCCGTGCGGGCGTTCCAGTATTCGCCGTGCACGAAGACCCGCCCCTCGGGATCGAGGTCGGTCAGGGCGGTCCCGCGCTCTCCCACGAGGCCGACCGAGCCGGTGGTCGGCTTGCGCCGCGAGACCCGGATCACCAGCGTCGTCAGGATCGCCATGATCAGCCCGGCGGTCCCGGCGATCGACAGGACCGCCCAGCGCGCCACGCCGATCCCCGGCACGCCCGGGGCGCCCTTGAACAGCATCATGGCGCCCAGGATCAGGCAGACGATGCCGCCCGCCGTCAAGGTGCCATAACTGGGCACCTTCAGTTCCAGCAGGAACATCGCGATGGCGACGACCACCAGGGCCACGCCGACCCAGCTCATCGGCAGGATCTGCGACGCCAGGGCGAAGAGCAGCAGGCAGACGCCGCCCACGACCCCCGGGGCGATCATGCCGGGATGGGTGAACTCGATGTACAGCCCGACGACGCCGGCGAACAGCAGGAACAGCGCCACGGTCGGGTTCGCCAGGACGCTGAGCAGCCGCTCCCGTGTGGACATGTCCAGCGACACGATCCGCGTGCGGCCGAGACGCAGGGTCTCTGCGCGGCCATCGAAGCGCCGGATCGTCTTGCCGTCGAGCACCGACAGGATCTCCGCCTCGTCGCGGCAGACGTAATCGATGAGCTTCAGCTTCAGCGCCTCCCGTTCCGTGAAGGCGCTGCTCCGGCGCACGACTTCCTCCGAGACCTTCTCGTTGCGGCCGCGGTTGCTCGCCAGGCTGCGCGCGTAGGCGGCGGCGTCATTCTCGACCTTGGCCATCATCGGCGAGTCCTTCGGGATCTCCCCCATGACCGCCACCGGGTGGGCGGCTCCGATGCGCGTCCCCGGCGCCATCACGGCCACGTCGGCGGCGATGGTGATGAAGAAGCCGGCCGAGGCCGCCTTGCTGCCGTCGACGAACACCACGACGGGAACCCGCGAGGACGTGATCTCACGGATCATCTCCTCGGTCGAATTCAGCCAGCCCCCGGGCGTGTCGAGCTTGACGATCAGGAGCGCCGCCCCCTCGTGGTTGGCGCGGGCGATCGTCTCCCTCAGGAAGCGGGCCGTGATCGGATGGATGGCGTCGTCGAGGGTGACCGTGAAGACCAGGGCCTCGCCCGCCGGCGCCGGGGACGGCGGCGCGGCGGAGCACGGCGCTCCGGCGGCCGCCACGATCGCCGCGGCGGCCAACCCCTTCAGCAGGAGGGTCCCGCGTCTCATCGGGCCTCCCGCGGGCCCAGGAGCGCCTGCAGGCGCTCGACCCCCGCGCGGATCCGGTCGAGACCGAGGGCATAGGAAAGGCGCACAAAGCCGGGCATGCCGAACGCCTCCCCGGGGACCGTGGCCACGCCGATCTCCGCCATCAGCCGGCGGCCGAAATCGATCGAGGTGGCGCAGCCGAGCGCGGCCATCGCCTCCGTGACGTTGGGGAAGACGTAGAAACTCCCCGGCGGCAGCATACAGGTGATCCCCCGGATCCGGTTCAGGGATTGCACCAGCTCGTCCCGCCGCCTGCGGTACTCCTCGCGCATGGCGGCGACCGAATCCTGCGGCCCGCGGAGCGCCTCGACGGCGGCGGCCTGCGAGATCGAGGAGGTGTGGGTGGCGTCGTGCGACTGGATCTTGCGCAGGGCGTCGATGAGCGGGCGCGGCCCCAGCGCGTAGCCCACGCGCCAGCCGGTCATGGCGTAGGTCTTGGAGAGCGAGTTGACCAGGATCAGACGCTCGCGCAGGCGATCGTGCTGCGCGGCGAACGAGGCGAACTTCCCGGGACCGTAATGAAACGTGTCGTACGTCTCGTCCGAGATCAGCCAGCAGCCGGCCCGCGCCGCGAAGGCCGCCAGGCGCTCCACCTCTTCCGGCGGGAACACGGCGCCGCTCGGGTTGCACGGCGAGTTCACGATGATAGCCTTGAGGCCCCGGTGCGCCTCGAGATCGCGCGCGCGCGGAACGAAGCCGTCGTCCTCGCGCGCGGCCGTGAAGACCGGCTCCGCGCCGCACAGCCTCACCTGTTCGGGGAACGACACCCAGTACGGAGCGAAGATCCCCACCCGGTCGCCCGGCTCCAGGAGGGCCATCGAGATCAGGAACAGGACGTTCTTGCCGCCGCAGCCGGTGATCACCTCTTCCGGCCCCCAGGCGCCGCCCGAGCCGTTCCCATAGCGGGCCGCGATCGCACGGCGCAGGTCGAGGATGCCGCCGGTGTCGGTATAGTGCGTCTGGTTGTTCGCGAGCGCCGCGACCGCCGCCTGCTTGATGTTCGCGGGCGTGTCGAAATCGGGCTCGCCCGGGCCGAAATCGATCACGTCGACGCCGCGTTCCCTGAGCGCCTTCGCCTCCATCATCACGGCCAGGGTCGGGGAGACTCCGACCGCCTCCAGTCGTCGCGCCAGGCGCCAGTCGCCGGACATCATCCTCTCCCTCCGCCCCGCCGCATGCCGGCGAAGCGCCGGTTGAGCCGGGTGGCCACGTCGGGGGGCACGAGCCCGGTCACGTCCCCCCCGAGTCGCGCGACCTCCTTCACCAGGCGGCTGCTCACGTAGGAGTAAGCCTCGGACGGCATCATGAACACCGTCTGGATGCCGGGTTCCAGCCGCTGATTCATCAGGGTCATCTGGAACTCGTACTCGAAATCGGACAGCGCCCGGAGCCCGCGCACGATCACCCGGGCGCCGCGGGCGCGCACAAAGTCAATCAGGAGACCGTCGAACGAGTCCACCTCCACGTTCGACCAAGGGCCCACGACCGTCTTCAGGATTTCGGCGCGCTCCTCCAGCGCGAACAGCGGATCCTTGTCGGGGTTGCGCAGAATGGCGATGACGATCCGATCGAACAGATCGCGGCCGCGGGAGATGATGTCCAGATGGCCGTTGGTGATCGGGTCGAAGGTGCCCGGGAAGACCGCCGTCAGTTTCATCCTCCCGCCTCCGGGCCCGCGGGCTTGTGCCCCCGGGCCCGCATCTCGGCGGCGTGCCGCAGGGCCGCCGGCGTCACCTTCTCGCCGGCCAGCATGCGCGCCAGCTCCCTGACCCTGCCCTGATCGTCGAGCACGTCCACTTCGACCTCGGTGCGGCCGCGCGCCCGGCGCTTGCCCACGCGCACGTGCCGGTCGGCATGGGAGGCGATCTGCGGCAGGTGCGTGACGCAGATCACCTGGTGATGGCGCGACAGGGAGTGGAGCCTCTTCCCGACCGCCTCCGCCACCGCCCCGCCGATCCCCGCGTCCACCTCGTCGAACACCAGGGCCCGCGGCTCCGACTCCCGGCGCAGCACCACTTCGAGGGCGAGCATGACGCGCGACAACTCGCCGCCGGAGGCGACCGCCGACAGGGGCGCCGGCGGCTCGCCCGGGTTCGCCGACAGGAGGAATTCCACCACGTCGCATCCCGTGCCGTCAACGGCGACCTCCTCGCCGCCGGACCACAGGCCCGAACCGGGCGCCAGCCTGGGCCCAATGCCGACGGCGAATCTCGACTGTCCCATGGCCAGGCCGGCCAGCTCCTTCTCCACCTCGCGCTCGAGCGTCCGGGCCGCGGCACACCGGGCGAGAGACAAAGACGCGGCGAGGCGCAGCGCCTCGGAGCGCCGAGCCTCCACCTGCCTGGCGATCTCCTCCTCCGTCTCGCCGCCGCCCGAGAGCCGCGACAGCTCCTCTCTCGCCTCGTCGCGGACGCGCAGCAGGTCCTCCTCCCTGCCGCCCGGGGCGTGCTTGCGCAGCAGCGACTCCACGGCCTGGATGCGATCCTCGATCGCCTCGAGCCTGCCCGGGTCGAAGCCGAGGCGCGACGGGTAATCGCGCAGCAGGACGGCGATCTCCTGCAGGTCGGCCTGGGCGGACCCGGCGCGCTCCAGGTGCTCCTGCAGCGCCGCATCGAAGCGCGCCATCTCGCGGAGGCCCCGGATCGTCTCCGCCAGCCGCGACAGGGTCGCCCCCTCCCCTTCGTAAAGCGCCTCGTAGGCCTGTCGCGCGCTGCTCTGGATCGCCTCGGCGTTGCGCAGGAGATGGCGCTCGGCGCGCAGGGCCTCGCGCTCGCCCGCGCGCACGGCCGCCCGCTCGATCTCGCCGGCCTGCAGGCGCAGCGTGTCCAGCCGCCGGGCCAGGCGCTCCGCGCCTTCGCGCAGCGACGCCAGGCGCGCCGCGGCCGTCTCGAAGCGGCGCGCGGCCCCGGCCATCCCGTCCAGGTCCGCGTCGAGGCCGGCGTGCCGGTCGAGAAGTTCGCGGTGGTTCGCCGCGTGCAGGAGGGTCTGCTGCTGGTGCTGGCCGTGCAGGTCGACCAGTATGCCCCCCAGGGCCTTGAGGTCAGAGAGGGGGGCCAGGGACCCGCCCAGGAAGGCGCGCCCCTTCCCCTGCGCCAGGATCTCGCGCCGGGCCACGATCGTGCCGTCGTCGATCGTGTAGCCGCGCTGCTCCAGGCAGACCCGGGCGGCGCGGTTCGAGGAGACGTCGAACTCGGCCTCGACCGTGGCACGCTCGGCGCCGGCGCGGATCATCTCGGGCCCGGATCGGCCCCCCAGGACCAGCGTCAGAGCGTCCACCAGGATCGACTTTCCGGCCCCGGTCTCGCCGGTGAGCAGGTTCAGGCCCGGCCCGAGGTCGAGGGTCAGCTCGCGAACGATCGCGAGATGGGTGATGTGAAGGCAACGGAGCATCGAACTCGTCTTGTGGAGGGTGCCGGAGCGCGCGGGTTCGATCGAGCGCGGATGCTATCAGAGGGATCGAGGGTTGTCAAGGACGAGACCGTGTGCTAACTTACGACGCTCGAACCTGTTGCGCGATCGCGCAGCCGTCTCAGGAGATCCCGGATGACGATGCTCACGACCCCCGTCCTGGCCGCTGCGACGGCCGGCTACGGGGGCGACGTCCTGCGCCTCATCGCCGACTCGGGGGCGCTGGTCAAGTTCGTCCTCCTGGTCCTCCTCTGCTTCTCCGTCCTGTCGTGGGCGGTCATCATCGAACGCTACCGGGGCCTGCGGCGGGCCGAAGAGCAGACGGCCCGTTTCCTGAGGGCCCTTGACGAGGAGAAACGGCTGGCCGACCTTCGGGAGCATTGCTCCCGCTTCGCGCGCAGCCCCCTGGTGCCTATCTTCCTGGCGGGCTTCAGGGAGCTGACCTCCGCCATCGCCGAAAGCGTGAACCGGTTCCGCGGCAACCCCGGCATGCCGGACGAGGCCCGCGATCGGATCCTGGAGCGCGTCCGCAGGCGGCTGGAGGAGGCTGCCGCGGCCGAGGCAGACCACCTGGATCGTCTCCTCGGGATCCTGGCGACCACCGGCACCGTGACGCCCTTCATCGGCCTGTTCGGGACCGTGTGGGGC
>JACOUZ010000014.1 GCA_016177515.1 Acidobacteriota bacterium | reverse complement strand
CAGGGCCGACCCTATAATTTCCGGGCCCTGCTGGATCCTGATGCACAGAGCCCGTTAAGGAGATGGTCTGAATCCCCGCACCGGGTCATTCTCGAGAATCTTCCTGGCCGCTCTGGTCCTGGCGGCCGCCGACGGCCCGCCGGTCCGGACAGCGCGGGGCGACGAGCCCGTCCCGCCTCCCGGCGCGGGACTCTCCATGGCTGCGCCGGCGAAGCCCGCCGCGCCGCCTCTCTTGCCCGCTGGCCCGGCCCCGGACCTGGCGCTCGTCTTCACCGATCAGGTCGTCGGGTACGTCGAGCCCTGCGGCTGACCGCACAACCCTCGCGGAGGGCTGGCCCGGAGGGCCGGTTACCGGAACGCCTTCAGCAGAACGTACCCCGCCACGCCGATGCTGTTCGTTGACGCCGGCGACTGGACCGGCGATCCGACGCCGCAGGGCGGGATGCAGACCGATGGCCTGATCGAGGGGATGAACGCCCTGGGCTACAGGGTGGCGAACCTGTCCCTGCGCGAGCTGGCCAATGGGTACGACACCTTCCTGGAGCGCCGGAAGAAGGCCCAGTTCGAGTTCGTCTCCGCCAACCTCGTGTGGCAGGACACGGGCGAGCCGGTGGTCGCCCCGACGACGGTGGTCAAGACGGCGCTGCGCGACGGCGCCAGGGCCAGGGAGGTGCGCCTCGGTTTCATCGGGCTGACCCGCCACGACCCCGCCTTCCTCAAGGAGGGTCCGTCCGGCCGGCGCATCGTCACGATCGATCCGCTCGCTGCCGCCGGGACGTGGGTCCCGCTGCTGAAGCCGAAGGCCGACGTCATCGTGGCGCTGGTGGCGCTGGATCTCGACAAGGCGCGGCAGGTGCCGAAGAAGGCCCGCGACATCGACCTCGTCCTGGGGGGCGACTCGACCCCGGGGCGCACCGGCATGCAGACGCGCACCGACGATTTCCCGGAGGACACGCAGATCGGCCGGTCCCGGGTCCTGTACGCGGGGGACCAGGGGAAGTTCCTCGGCGAAGTGCGCCTGTTCTTCGACGCCGGCAGGACGATCGCCTCCTCCCAGCGCGCCCTGATCGGCCTGACCCGGGAATGGCCGGGCGACGCGAAGCTCGCCGCCGTGATGGGCCCCCGTCGCCCCGGCCGCAGCACCGGCCTCCGAGCCGACCTACGTCGGCTCGGAGCGCTGCGCCGGGTGCCACGATCGGGCGTTCGCGGTCTGGGCCAAATCGGGACACGCCCACGCCTTCCAGACCCTGGTCGCGAACCAGCAGGACTACAATCCCAAGTGCCTGCCGTGCCACACGATCGGCTACCAGCAGAAGAGCGGCTACACGGGCCCGCAGGCGACCCCGGGGCTGATCAATGTCGGGTGCGAGTCGTGCCATGGTCCGGGCAGCCGCCATCCGGAACCGGAGGCGAAGGGGTACGGCCGCACGGACACCCTATCCTGCGTCACCTGCCACACGCTCGAGAACAGCCCGGACTTCGTCCCGGCCCAGTACATCCCGAAGGTTCAGCACTGGGACGACCAGCGCACCCGGCGCTGATCCTGTGGGTCCCGGGCTCCGGTCGGGTTCCTTGACCTGCCTTCCGGCGGCGTATACCTTACGGCCATGGGCGGCACGAGGCGCGAAGCGCGCGACGGAAGCGCCGGCTGCGCGGGACGGACGCTGGCCTTCGACTGCGGCGACCGGCGCATCGGAATCGCGCTGAGCGACCCCATGGGAATCGTCGCCCGTCCTCTCATGACTCTGACCCGGACCACCTGGCCACGCGATCTGGAACGGATCCACGCGATCATCCGCGAGCACGAGGTGCGCCGCATCGTGGTGGGGCTGCCTCTGGACATGGACGGCAGCCGCGGGGTCCGGGCCCGCATGACCGAGTCGTTCATCGAGCGCATCCAAGGAGCCACCGGCCTGCCGGTCATCCCCTGGGACGAGCGCCTGACGACCGTCCAGGCGGAGCGAATCCTGATCTCCGGCGACGTCCGCCGGGCGCGCCGCCGCCATGTCGTCGACCAGGTGGCCGCGGTGATCGTCCTGCAGGCCTACCTGGACTCGCGACCGCGGGATACACAAGAGGATACCGCCGGTGGCGGGGAGGAGGAATGACGCCCCCCCTGCCGCACTGGCTCCGCGATCACTGGCTCGTGGGGGCCTCCGCGGCGGTGATCCTCGTCCTGTTCGCCACCGTCGCGGCCCACGTCTCCCTGTGGGCCTCGATCCCGTATCGCGGCCACGGCGCCGCCTTTTCCATCATCGAGATCCCGGAGGGCACCGGCGCTTCGCGCGCCGTCCAGATCCTGGTGGAGCATGGGATCGTCCAGCGCTCCTCCCTGACCCTTCTTTACCTCCGCCTGACGGGGCGCACGCGCGGCATCAAGGCAGGGGAGTATTACTTCACCCGGCCGATGACGCCGGGGGAGGTGTTCGACAAGATCATCTCCGGCGACGTCTACTATCATCGGGTGACCATCCCGGAGGGCGTCCGCTCCGACGAGGTGTTTGCCGAGTTCATTCGTGCCGGATTCGGTACCGAGCAGGAATACCGGGACCTTTTCCGCGACGTGTCCCTGATCGCCGACCTCGACCCCGAGGCCACCGACCTCGAGGGATACCTGCATCCCGACACCTACACGCTCCAGAAAGGAGCCCGGCCGAAGGCGATCGTGGCGATGACGGTGGCCCGCTTTCGCGAGGTGTTCGAGGCATCCTGGATCCAGAAGGTGAGGGAGCGGGGTCTCAGCGTGCGCGAGGCGGTCGCCCTGGCGTCCATGGTCGAGTGGGAGACGCAGCACCCCGACGAAAACCCCCTCGTGGCGTCGGTGTTCTACAACCGCCTGCGGCTGGGGATGCGGCTGCAATGCGATCCGACGGTGATCTACGCGATGGCGATGCGGGACGGCTTCGACGGGAACATCCGGAAGGCCGACCTGAGAATCGACTCGCGCTACAACACCTACCGCTACTACGGGCTGCCGCCCGGACCGATCGGCAACCCGGGGGCGGCGGCGCTGCAGGCCGCCGTGGAGCCGGCGGACACCGACTACCTCTATTTTGTCTCCATGAACACGGGAAGGCACTTCTTCTCGACCAACCTGCGGGACCACAACCGGGCGGTCTGGCAGTACCAGGTCAAGCCGTTCAGGCCGCGGAAGGCGGCATCGTTTCGGCCGCGAGGCCGTGGAAATTGATCTGCCGGCGCCGCTTCTGGTCGGTGACCCGCTCCGAGATGACCCCGCGGATGTCGATCTCTCCCCGCGCGTGGCAATCGAAGTGGAAACGGCAGAACCCCAGGCGATCGGCCGGATCGGGGCAGCGCGCCACCCCGCCCCAGCTCGATGTGAAGCGGCACGTTTCCATTGCCATCCTCCCTGCGTGAAGTATCCGGGACCGGCAGGGCCCCGGTCAAGCGATCGTTCCGCCGCGCCCGGTTTCTCTCGTTGACGCGCCGCGGCCCGGAGACTACGATCCGCCCGCCATGGCGGAGATCGGCCGGCTGGAGATTTTCGCCGCCCTCGTGTTGCTCCTGGGCCTGGTCCTGTGCGCACGCGGGAGCTGGCGCCTGATCCGGGCGATCCGGGCCCGCTTCACCTACGGCGCGCCCTACCGCAGCGGCACCATTCAGGACCGCCTGTTCGGCCTGCTTCTGGAGATTCCGGTGCTCCTGCTCGGGGCGGCGCTCGCCTTCCTGGCGCTCGCCGAGGCGGCCTTCCAGCCGAACGAATCGGCCGTGCGGGTGGGCCAGATCGAGGCCCGCCGCTCGGGCTGGGCGAAGGTCTCGGTGCGCCTTGTGCCGGATCCGTTTTACCCGGCGGACCGGGTGCTGGAAGGAGAGATCGGTGGCGCCCGCTGGGCGGTGGCCGGCGACTTCATCACCTGGGAGCCCGGGATCAAGTGGCTCGGCCTCCGGGATGGCCACCGCGTGCGCTCCTTGATCGGAACGAACGACACGACCGGCACGACTCCCGCCGGACGCGTCGAGCGCACGCCGCTCGATCCGCTGCCGGCCGCCGCGGCGCGTCTTTTCTCCGTGGCCCGCCACCTGCGGTTCGTCAGGGTCCATACCGAGACCTCCTCGTGGTTCCCGCTCGCCGACCGCCAGGTCATGATCCTGTACGCCATCGGCCCCGGCTACCTCGCGGAGGTCGTTTCGGAATCCGCGCCCTGATGAGCGTGGTGGGCCGCACTGCGGTGCGGCCCGCCACGCTCACCGGACATCTCTCCTGGCACTCTCGTGGAGCCTGCCCCGGTGTCTCTGACAGAGCAACTGGGGGGATGCGGGGTACCCGGGTGCTCCTCCTGTAATCGCCGCACTGGAACGGGCCGCGTGCGGCCGGTCCTCGCGCCCGCCTCGGTGCAGCAACGAGGGGAGCACCACCTCCGGGACGAAGTGAGGTATCTCCATCGACAGGTGGCGGGCCGCGGCGCGGTGCGGCGATTTTGAGCCGCGCCATGCGGGCG
>JACOUZ010000305.1 GCA_016177515.1 Acidobacteriota bacterium | reverse complement strand
GGATCTCCTGGCGCGTCGGGTCCGGCTTCGCGTCGAGGAGCGCCCTGGCGGCGCAGAGAATTCCGGGCGTGCAGTAGCCGCACTGCGCCGCTCCCAGCTCGGCGAACGCCGTCTGCAGCCGGTGGGGACGGGGTCCGTCGGCGAGCCCTTCGACCGTGACGATCGGACGCCCTTCGCACTCCAGCGCCAGGACGAGACAGGACAGGTGCGGCCTGCCGTCGATGAGGACCGTGCAGGTGCCGCACTCCCCCAGCTCGCAGCCGTGCTTGGTCCCGGTCAGGCCGAGATCCTCGCGCACCACCTCGAGCAGCGTCTTGTGCGGCGCACAGGCGACCTCGTGGTGTTCGCCGTTCACGCGCAGGCGTAGGTGGACCTTCGCCCGGGAGGGGACGGGGCCGGCGCCCTTCCTGCGGGCCGGGGCCCTGCGGGTGCCGGGCCGCCGGCGAAGTTTCGCATTGCGGGGCATCGGGTAATCAGAACATCGGCCCCCGGGCGTGTCAAGTGTTAGGATCGCGGCCCAGCGGGCGCGCCATGCCGGCGGAACCGGAGGAAGGCTGACCGTGGTGCTTCTGTCGAGGATCTACACCCGGACGGGCGACAAGGGGACGACGGCGCTCGGGGACGGCCGGCGGGTGGCCAAGGACCACCTGCGCATCGAGGCGTTCGGAGCGGTGGACGAGCTGAACTCTGCGATCGGCCTGGCGATTTCGGGCGGGCTCGACGCCGGGGGAGCCGATCTCCTGCGGCGCATCCAGAACGACCTGTTCGATCTGGGGGCCGATCTCTGCGTCCCCGAGACCCGCAAGGACGGAAGAAGGCCGGCCCGGCGGGCGCTGCGCGTCACGGAGGCGCACATCAGGCCCCTGGAGGCGGCGATCGATCGCTTCAACGGCCCGCTGCGGCCGCTCAAGAGCTTCGTCCTGCCCGGCGGGACCGTCCCCTCCTCCTGGCTGCACCTGGCGCGCACCGTCTGCCGCCGGGCCGAGAGGCGGGCCGTGGCCCTGGCGCGCAGGGAGACGATCAACCCGCAGGTCGTGATCTACCTGAACCGGCTCTCGGATCTGCTGTTCGTGATGGCCCGCCGCGCCAACGACGGCGGCCGGGGCGACATCCTGTGGGTCCCGGGCGGGGGAACGTCCCGGATTGCAGATCCGTAATCCTCACCGGACCGTCCTCTCCACTCCGCCGGCGCCAGGACCGGTCGCGTGGCGCGCCTGCGGCCGCGATCCTATATTGGTGACGGGCGATCGAAGCGGGCATCCATTCCCCGGACCGGCGACCGAAGCGCGGGTGGCGAGCCGTCGTGAAATAAGCGTATGAAACGCCCCGTGGTCCACGAGATCCTGTTGCAGTCCGGGCTCGTCGACGAGGCAGGCCTGGCGAAAGCGATCGAGATCCAGGCGCGCGACGGCGGATCGCTGGGCCGGATAGTCTCCGAGCTGGGCCTGACGTCCGAGGAGGACGCCGCCCGGGCCGTCGCCAGGGGGCTCGGCCTCGAATACATCCATCTGGATGAAACCGGCCCGCCCGCCGCAGGAGACCAGCAACTGCCCGCTGCGTTCTGCCGCCAGAGAAAGGTGCTGCCTCTCGGCGCGCAGGGGCGCTCCCTCCGGCTGGCCATGTCCGATCCTCTCGATCACGCCACCATCCAGGATGTCGAGTTCCGCACGAGCAAGTGGATCGTGGCCGTGGTGGCCTCCGAAAGCGCCATCATGAAGATGTTGAAGCACCTCTTCCCGGATCAGCCCGAATCCGGGGTGCCGTACGACCTGATGCCCGCCGTGGCCCCGGAAGGCGAGCTGGAAGCGACGCACGAGGAGGAGTACGAGGTCCTCGATCCGTCCGAGCTGGCGAGGGACGTGAAGCTGCCGCCGATCGTGCGCCTGGTGAACCTCATCCTGACCGATGCCGCCAAATCGGGGGCGAGCGACATCCACATCGAGCCGCAGGAGACCTCCCTCCAGGTGAGGCAGCGCGTGGATGGGATGCTGCGGGACGTGGTCAAGATTCCCAAACACCTGCAGCAGTCCGTCGTGTCGCGGCTGAAGATCATCTCGGGGATGGACATCGCCGAGCGCCGCAAGCCGCAGGACGGCCGCAGCCGTCTGCGCGTCCAGCAGCGGAAGATCGACCTGCGCGTCTCGTCGCTGCCGACCAACTTCGGCGAGAAGATCGTCGTCCGTCTCCTGGACAGCGCCAACGCCCGGATCGAGATGGGCCAGCTGGCTTTCTCGGCGGACCACCTGCGCCGGTTCCAGGAGTTGCTGTCGCGCCCTCAGGGAATGGTCCTGGTCACCGGGCCCACCGGCAGCGGCAAGACGTCCACGCTCTACGCCTCGCTCAACTGGATCAAGTCCCCGGTCAAGAACATCATCACGGTCGAAGACCCGATCGAGTATCAGCTCGAGGGGATCAACCAGGTTCAGATCAACACGAAGGCCGGGGTGACCTTCGCCGCCGGCCTGCGCTCCATCCTGCGCCAGGATCCCAACATCGTCCTGGTGGGAGAGATCCGCGACCAGGAGACGGCCGGGATCGCCCTGGAGGCGGCCCAGACCGGCCACCTGATCCTGAGCACCCTGCACACCAACGACGCCCCTTCCTCGATCTCGCGCCTCATCGACCTGGGGGTCGAGCCGTTCATGGTCGCCTCCTCCCTCTGCGGCATCCTGGCCCAGCGGCTGACCCGGAGGGTCTGCCAGGACTGCGCCCGCGCCGCCGGGCCCGGAGCGGACCTGCTGGAGAGGATCGGCGGTGCGGCGGCCCTGCCCGGATCGCCGCTCTGGCGGGCCGGCGCCGGCTGCGACGCGTGCGGCCACTCGGGGTACCGCGGACGCCTGGCGATCCACGAGCTGCTCGTGATCACGGACGAGATCCGAGACCTGATCACCCGCCGGGCGCCCGAGCACCAGCTCCGCGATGCGGGGCGGCGGGCGGGCATGCGATCGCTCATGGAGGACGGGATCGACAAGGCGGCCCGGGGCCTGACGACCCTCGAAGAGGTCCTGCGCGTGGCCCCTCCGGACGAGGCCAGGGCCGGGGCGGGCGCCGCTTCGCACATCCCCCAGGCCGCGCCGTCCGGCCCGGCGCCGGCGGTCCCCTCCGCCTCGCAGGCGGCGGCGCCCGGGCCGTCCGCCGCCGGCGGCAAGTGCCGCGTGCTGGTCGTGGAAGACAGCCCGACGGTGGTCACGGTCGTCAAGTACTTCCTGGAAAACGAGGGGTTCGAGGTCCTGGTGGCCGAGGACGGCATCGCCGGCCTCGAGGTGGCCCGAAGCGCGATTCCGGACGTCGTGGTGAGCGACCTGTACATGCCGGGGATGGACGGGATCGCCCTGACGAAGGCCCTGCGCGAGGATTCCCGGACGCGCGATGCGGCCATTGTCATCTTAACTTCCGAGACCAGCATCGAGTCCGAATCGAAGGGCCTCGAGATCGGCGCCGACGACTATCTCGCCAAACCGGTCGAGCCGAAGCGCCTGGCCGCCCGCATCAAGGCCCTTCTCGGCCGCGCCCGGGCGCGGCGCGCCGCGAGCGCCTGATGGAACGCGTCGCGCCGGACTCCCGCCTCGACGAGGAGGCCGCGAGCCGCGCGGAGACGATCTTCCGCGCGCACCGCGAGGCCATCCTGAGGCGCACCGACCGCCTGTTCGCCGGCCTCCTCCTGGCCGAGTGGCTGGGCGCCATCGCCACGGCGCTCGTCGTCTCACCGGGGGCCTGGGCGGGCAGCTCCAGCGGCACGCACGTCCACGTCTGGGCCGCCCTTTTCCTGGGAGGCGCCATCGCCCTTTTCCCCGTCCTCCTGGCCCTGAAACGGCCCGGCGCCGGCATCACCCGCCACGCCATCGCCGCCGCCCAGATGCTGTACGCGGGCCTTCTGATCCATCTGACCGGCGGCCGCGTCGAGACGCACTTCATCGTCTTCGGGTCGCTGGCCTTTCTCGCCTTCTACCGCGACTGGCCCGTGCTCATCTCGGCGACCGTGGTCGTCGTCCTCGATCATCTCCTGCGCGGCCTGTTCTGGCCCGAGTCGGTCTACGGCGTCCTGTCCGCCAGCCTCTGGCGCACCGTCGAGCACGCGTGGTGGGTCCTGTTCGAGGATGTTTTCCTTGTCGCGGCCTGCTTCCAGGGGATGAAGGAGATGCGGCAGATCGCAGAGCGCCGGGCGCGGACCGAGAAGGGGAACGACCTGGTCGAAAGCCGGGTCCTGGCCAGGACGGCGGAGCTGCGCAAGAGCGAGGAGCGCTTCCGCAAGCTGAGCGAATCGTCTCCGATCGGGATCTTCCAGACCGACGCCCTTGGGCGCTGCCTCTACACGAACGCCCGCTGGCAGTTCCTGACCGGCCTGAGCCTGGAGGAGAGCCTGGGCGACGGCTGGAGCCGGGGGATCCACCCG
>JACOUZ010000285.1 GCA_016177515.1 Acidobacteriota bacterium | reverse complement strand
GACGGCGGCGGCGGGTTCACCGCTGTACCCCCATCCCTCACGGGCCTGTCCAGCCCCGCGGCCGTGGCGCTCCTCAACTACGATCCCGACACCGGTCCGGCTCCCGATCTGGCGGTCCTTTCCTATGACAGGAACCGCGTCGATCTGTTTCACAACGACAGCGTCCCCGGATCGCTGTCGTTCAGCAGCGCGCCCACGAACCCCGCTTCGCCGTGGAAAAACATCACCGCGATGTCGATCTTCCCTGCCGACGCCTCGGTCGGGCAGGACCTGGTGATGCTGAACTCCAGCCCGCCCCGCCTGGACGTCCTGTCCGGGACCGGGACCACCTTCCGCGGGCTGCCGCCCGAGCCCCTCATCGAGATCACGACGGCCAGCGGCATGGCCGTGGGGGATCTGCGCCAGGACGGGATTCTCGATCTGCTCGTCCTGGACGGCCCCGGGAGCAAGGCGGAGGTCCTGACCAGCGAGCTGACCGGCGTGCAGACCGAGCTCGGCGCCATGAGCGTCGGCGCCAACCCGGTGAGCGCGGCCATCCAGCCGCTCGTCCTGCACGGCGACGACTACGGCGACGACTACGACAAGGATGGCGTGCTAAACGGGGCGGACAATTGCCCGACGCGCTACAACCCTCCCGGCTGCCCGGCTTACGACCTGGCCGGCCATCCGGAATGCTTCATGGACACGCCCTGCTTGACCCAGCAGGCTCTCTTCGATGCCTGCGACAACACCAATCCGGCTGGGCAGTGCGACCAGGACGCCGACGGCGTCGGCGACCAGTGCCAGCTCCTCGACGCCAACTGCCTGAACGTGGATTCCGACCAGGACATCGTCCCCGACTACGACCAGCTCACGCACAAGATCGACAACTGCCCGTGGGTCATCAACAGCAGTCAGGCCGACCTGGACGGCGACGGCATCGGCGACGCGTGCGACGACGGCATCTGCCTGACGACCATTCAGGAGTGCAGCGGCGGCCCCAGGAACCAGGCGCCCTGCCGGGCCGATGCCGATTGCGAGGCGCCGGTGAACGACATCGTCACGGTCAACGCGGGCGACGGATCGGCGGGCAACGGCACACTGTCGCTCCTGATCGGAGACGCCAGCGGCAGCTTCCGGCCTGCCCCCGCATCCTGGACTTCCCCGGCCGGATTCTCCAACCCCGTGGCGGCCGGCATCGGGCACTTCGCGTACGATTGCGTCAATCTGGGCCCGTTCGGTATCGACTGCACGTCCCGGCCACAGAGCGACCTCGTGGTCGCTGAGAGGGGGGCGACGGGGAGCGCCGACGATGTGCTCAAGCTCCTCTTCGGAGACGGCGGCGGCGTGTTCACGCCCCCCTTGTCGCCGGTCGCCCCCCAGACCGCGCTGCAGGGCGATCCGACCAGGCTCCTCCTGGCGCCCGACCAGAGGGTCTGCGCGAACCCCTGGCTCACGGTCACCGATCCGCGCTTCCGCTTCGACAAAGACCGGACAACGGCCGTCCTGGCGGCGGTCGGGCCGGGAACCTCCACTCTCGGGATCTTCCTGGCCGGCAGCGAGGGCCTGGTGGCGCCGCCGGGGAACCCGAATCCTCTGTTTCTCGGCTCTCCGCCGGCGGACGCGCTGTTCGTCGATCTGAACCAGGACGACGTCATGGACCTGGTGGCGCTGTCCGCCGGAGACGCCAACCCGGCGACGCCCAACATCACGGTCTACATCGGCATGGGGAACGGACTGTTCTTCACCGACCCGGAGCTCAATCCGGCCGGCGTGCCGGACGGCATGACCTTGCTGGCCACGGGGCAGATCAACCTCTCCACCGATTCCACCTTTCCGGACGTCGCCCTGTTCAGCAGCGCGGACCAGGCGCCGTTCATCCTGACCAACGTCCTCACCGACCGTGCCGACATCGACGGCTCGGGACGGGTGGACGGCTATGATTTGGCGGTCCTGGCGCGCGCTTTCGGCGCGGAGCGCGGGGAGAACTTCACGCTTCTCCCCGACGGGACTTTGGAGCAGGACACGGGAACGGGCGGGACCCGGGCCCTGGTGCCGGGCGGATGCACGCTGCAGGAGGGATTCGATCTGCCCGATGAGAGCGTTGCCGCGGGAATCTTCCTGTGCGACCGAGTGCTTTCCCCGATGACTTCGCAGAACGCGAACTACTGCGTCCCGACCGATCCGAACTACCTCAACCCCGGGCTGGCCCTGTACGGCCTGCAGGTGGACATCAACCTCGACGGCATCGTCGACGGCACCGATCTCGCCTTTCTCGCCAGCCGGTTCGGCAGTTCCTTCTGAGGCCGCCTCACTCCCTCATGACGTCGCGCACCTCCTGGGGAAGGAGGTTGTAGAAGAAGCACCAGCTCGATCCTTCCTGGTCCTCGGGGAAGTCCGTGGGCAGGGGCGGGAGCGGGCTGCTGGCGCGCACGGCGTCCAGGGCCGCGCGGGTGAACGGCGGGACGGTTGAGGGTTGCACGACCTGGACGTCGGAGATCGTCCCGTCCTTTTCAATCACGATGTGGAGGCAGGCGAAGCCCCGCAGGCCCTCGCGGGCCGCCAGAGGGATGCGGTCATACCAGTTGTTTTCAATGATCAACTTCAGGCGGCGGGCGTAGTCCCCCCAGGGGAAACCCTGCGTGTCGAACGACATCGTCCCGATGGCCATTCCGGGAGTCAGGTAGCCGGGATTGTCGAACAGGCGCTTGCGCTCTTCACCCTCCCCGGAAAGAGCCCGCTGCAGGCTGTCGTGAGCCGCTGCCGCAAGGCGCCCCGTCCCGGCGGACACCCTCGGTTCGCCGGACGAACCGGAGCGACCGTCCGGCTCCGGACCGGCCTGCGGCCCCGGACCGTTGCGGGCCGCCCGGGCCGGCCCATCCCCGCCGACCTCGGTGACGGAGGGGCCACCCCCCCCAGCCGCAGGCGCCCCGTCGTCTGCCGGTTCCGGCCCCGCGCCCGCCGATTCGGGCGCCTGCGCCGATGGATTCGCCCCCCGCTGGTCTCCCCTCTCCGCCGCCCGCGGCCGGGCCGGATCAAGGGGGTCCCGCCCTGCGGCGATGCGCGGATCGGGACGGACCCGATCGATCGTGTCTCCGGTCGAATGGGGATCGGCGGAGAAGTCCTTCACCTGCGGCGGGGTCGGCACCTCCTGCCTGGATCGCCGGCTCTTGTCGGAAAGCAGCCTGGCCCCGGGGTTCTTCTCGACGGCATTGTCGTCCGGCGTCCGGACGTAGGCGAACTGGAGCGGGATCCGCGGGGACTCGGGCTTCGACCCTTTCACGGGAGGGACGGCGGGGGACGGGGCGTCCAGGACTCCGGCGACCGGCGGACGGGCGCGCAGGAGCGCCAGGATCGACGGGGGGAGAATCCGGGAGGCGACGCCGGGGGCGAACAGGAAGATGAGCAGGACGAGCAGGTGGACGCCGACCGACAGCAGGACCGCCTCGGCGCGGTTCACGCCGGCAACGGGGCGCTCGACCGGCTCCTCCAGGGAGAGAAACTGCATGGGACCTCGATGGCCATTCCGAACGAGAGAGGCGGGCATTTACAGAGCGGCCGCGGCCTCGTGAAACCCTCGCCGGATGGCGTTCATGTCGATCTCCCTGAACTCGGGGTGCACCCGGTTCGTGAGCAGGACGTAAATCCGCCGGGCGTCCGGATCGATCCAGAGGGACGTCCCCGTGAAGCCGGTGTGGCCGAAGGAGCGCGCCGACAAAGCCTCGCCTGCGGCGCCTCCGGAACCGCCGGCGATCTGGAATCCGAGCGACCGATTCTCACCCAATCCGGCGGTCAGGTTCGCTGCGAACAGCGCCCGCCGCTCCCGGTCCAGGAGCCCCGCTCCCGGGCCTGCGCCCGGATCCAGGATTTCCCGGGCCACTGCCAGGATATCGCGCGCGGTGCCAAACAGTCCGGCGTGCGCGCTCACGCCGCCCAGGAGGCGCGCGTTGAGATCGTGCACCTCTCCCCACGCCACTTCCGTGCGCCATCCATTGTAGCGGTCCCCCTGCGGCCCGGCGAGCGCCCTTTCCCTGCGGCTGCCCTCCTCGGTGGCGGCGATCCGCCTGCGGAGCGCGCCCGGAGGGCGGAACAGGAGGTCGGTCAGCCCCAGCGGCCCCGCCACCTTCCGGAGGAACAGTTCGTCGAGGGGCGCTCCCCCGGCGCGCTCCAGGGCGAAGCCGAGCAGGACGTAACCGGGGTCCGAGTAGAGGACCCCGGCGCCCGGCGGCCGTTCCAGGGGCTCCCCATTGAGCCGCTCGATGCAGGCGGCACGGTCCCTGGCGTTGAGGTACAGGGGCCTCCAGGCGGGCAGTCCGGATCGGTGGACCAGGAGATCGAGGAGCGTGATGCGGGAGCCCGCGCCGGCCCGCGTCCACTCCGGCAGGTGGCACGCCAGGGGATGGTCCAGGGATAGACGCCCCTCCGAATCGAGAAGCGCGGCCAGGAGGGCCCCGGCGAGCGGCTTGGTGAGCGAGGCCAGGTCATAGAGCGTCCTTGAGGTCGCCGCAATGCGCTCGGGGCGCACGACCGCCAGCCCGAGGGCCCCCTCGGCCAGGATGCGGCCGTTCTCCGCGACGAGATAGACCGCCCCGGGAAAATCCCCGGCCTCCAGGTGGTGCTTCAGGTAATCGGCGAGGCGGTCGGCGCCGCACATGGTCAGGTCGCGCGGCGCGCGCCGGCGGCGATCTGATCGACGATGCGAAGGGCGGTCGCGAGCGCCCGCTGCCCCTCCGCCGCCGTCACCCCAGGCGCCGCCTCGCCCCGGACGGCGCGGGTGAACGATCGCAGCTCGACCAGCAGGGGCTCCTCGTTCTCCACCGGGAGCGGTTCATTCACGATCTCGGGGGACGCCCCGGGCCTTTTCCGAAGCCTGTAGGCGGTCCCTTCCTGCCGGGCGTAGTCGATCGACACGTAGGAGTCGGGCTCGAAGATGCGCAGCTTGCGCACGCGGTCGGTGCTGATGCGGCTGGCGGTCACGTTGGCGACGCAGCCGTTGTCGAAGCGGATGCGGGCGTTGGCGATGTCCACCTTGTCGGTCAGGGCGTGCACCCCGACCGAGTCCATCGACGCGACCTGCGACGGAACCAGGCTGAGAATGACGTCGAGGTCGTGAATCATCAGGTCGAGGACGACGTCGACGTCGGTGCTCCGGGCGGTGAACACCCCCAGGCGGTGGGTCTCGATGAAGCGGGGATCGCGCACGCGGGAGAGCGCGGCGCGCACCACCGGGTTGAAGCGCTCGGTGTGCCCGACCAGGAGAGGCCGGCCGGCCCGATCGGCGGCGCGCGCCATCGAGGCGGCTTCCTCGAGCGTCGCCGCCATCGGTTTCTCCACCAGCACCGCGAAGCCGCGCGCGAGGCAGGACTCGGCGACCGCGGCGTGCCGGGATGTCGGCACCGCCACGCTGACGGCGTCGAGGTCCCCCGGCAGGTCCCGGTGGTCGGTCAGCGCGGTCACGCGGTGGCGGGCCGCGATCGCACCGGCCCGTGCGGCGTCGCGGTCGACCACCGCCACCAGGCGCGCTTCCGGCAGGCCGGAGAGAATCCGGGCGTGGTGCTGTCCCAGGCTGCCCACGCCGATGACCGCCACTCGGACCGGGCGGCGCCCTCCCTGGGCCGCGCTCAGCGGATCACCCCGCGCTGGCTCGAGCGGATGAACCCGACCAGGCGCCCCACCTCCGGATGGCCGGGGAACTCCTTCTCCAGGCGCTCGATCCCGGCCTGCAGCGTCAGCTTCGAGCGGAAGAGGACGCGGTAGGCGTGCTTCAGCGCCTGGATGGTGTCCTGGGGAAACTTCTTCCGCTCGAGGCCGATGACGTTGATGCCGTAGCTCCTGGCGCGGTTGCCGACGGTGAGCGCGTAAGGCAGCGCGTCCTGGGTGATCACCGAGTAGCCGCCGATGTAGGCGTGCTGGCCCACGCGGCAGAACTGGTGCACGCCGGAGAACGCCCCGATGGTCGCGCCGTCCTCCACCGTGACGTGCCCCGCCAGGGTCGCGGCGTTGGCGAAGATCACCCCGCTGCCCACCTGGCAGTCGTGCGCCACGTGCGCCTGCGCCATCAGGAGGTTTCCGGAACCGAGCCGCGTCGTGCCGCCGCCGCCGACCGTCCCGCGGTGGATCGTGACGCCTTCCCGGAACACGTTGTCGTCGCCGATTTCAAGCGTGGTCCTCTCCCCGCGGTATTTCAGGTCCTGGGGAGGCATGCCGATGCAGGCGAAGGGAAAGACGCGGCAGCGGGCGCCCAGCGTGGCAGGGCCTTCGAGGACCGCGTGCGGCCCGATCTCGCACCCCTCCCCGACGCCGACCCCCGCGCCGATGACGCTGAACGCCTTGACGGTCGTGCCGTCGCCGAGGCGGGCCCCCGGGTCGATCTGGGAGGTCGGATGAACGGACACCCTGCCATTCACGGCGCCTCCGGCGCGGACGGGTCGGCGTCCCGGTCCACCATGGAGGAGAACAGCTCGGCCTCCGCCACCAGGGCGCCGTCGACGAAGGCCTCCCCCCGCAGGCGGGCCGAGCGCGAGCGGAGCTTCTGCACCACGACCTCGAACCGCAGCTGGTCGCCCGGAATGACCGGCCGGCGGAAGCGTGCCTTGTCGATGCCCGCGAAGTAGACCAGCTTCTTCTCCCGGTCGGGGACCCCGCGCAGAAGCAGCACCGCCCCGACCTGCGCCATCGCTTCGACGATCAGGACGCCCGGCATGACCGGGTTTCCGGGGAAGTGTCCCGGGAAGAACGGCTCGTTGAAGGTCACGTTCTTGATCCCGACCACCTTCCTGCCGTCCTCCATGGCCACGATCCGGTCCACCAGGAGGAACGGGTAGCGGTGCGGCAGGATTCCCAGGATCTCGCGGATGTCGAGCACGCCGGGCTCTTGGCTCATCTCCCCCTCGTTCGGCCCGCGGCGGGCAGGCGCCGCGCGGCCTCATCGTCGTCCGTCCGATCCGCTCCGCGCGCCTGGAGCCTGTGCGTGATCATGAAGAGCCGCGCCGCCGGCGCGCCGGCGCCCGTCCCCCGGTCTTCTCGAGGCGCGCGACCGCGTGCAACAGGTCGGGCAGGCGCCGGAGGGCGGCCTGGCTGCGTTTCCATGCGCGGTGGTCGACGGCCGGATGGCCGAGGACGAACGATCCGGCGGCCAGATCCTGCAGCGCCGCCGACTTGGCCCCGACAACGGCCCGGTCCCCGATCTCCAGGTGTCCCGCCACACCGGCCTGCCCGGCGAGGATGACCGCGCGGCCGAGCCGCGTGCTGCCGGCAATCCCGGACTGCGCCACCAGGACCGAGCCCTCCCCGATGCTCACGTTGTGTCCGATCTGCACCAGGTTGTCGATCTTGGTCCCGCGCCCCACGACCGTGCTGCCGAAGGTGGCCCGGTCGATGGTCACACATGCGCCGATCTCGACGTCGTCCTCGACGACCACGTTGCCGACCTGCGGAATCTTGACCCGGCCGTCTCCCTGGTCGGCGTAGCCGAACCCGTCGCTGCCGATGACGCTCGATGCGTGCACGATCACGCGCGCCCCCAGGATCGAATGGGCATACACCACGACGCCGGGGTGCAGGACGCAGTCCTCGCCCAGGCTCACCTTGTCCCCCAGCACGACTCCCGGCATGAGCGTCGTGCGGTCGCCGATGCGGCAGCCCCGCCCGGTGACCACGAACGGGCCGATCGCGACGTCCGTGCCGAGAGTCGTCCCTTCGCCCAGGATCGCCCGGGGGCTGATCCCCGGAGCGGGGACAGGCGGCGCGTGAAACAACCCCATGG
>JACOUZ010000284.1 GCA_016177515.1 Acidobacteriota bacterium | reverse complement strand
GGGCAGGAGTTCGGCGAGGCGTCGATCGTGGCGTCGCACGATCCGGCCTGGCCCGGGTCGCCGGAGTCGTAGGTCGAGCCGGCCACTCCCCCCCGGGCGCGGGCGAGGTACCAGAACGCCTCGCCGGCGGGCGGATCGTCCGAGGCAGCGACGGGAGAGGTGGCGACGTCGCTCGCGACGCACCCGGTCGTGGCCGCCGTGAAATCGCCGCCTGTCTGGCGCAGCGCGTTCAGGCTTCCGTAGACGACGTCATAGCCGGGCGAGTCGGGGAACAGGTCCCACGAGACCTCCGACGGATGGACGTGCAGGCCCATCCACACGGGCCTGGCGGGCGCCGCCTTGATGAAGAAGCCCTTGTCGTAACAAAAGAAGCCGTGCAGGCTGGCGGCGACGTCGATCAACGGGAACGGCGCGGTCACCGGCACGAGGCCGCTGTCGAATCGCTCCGGCGGGCCGCCGTTCTCGCTGAGATCGAGCTGGAGCTGCTGCTGCGGGTAGCCCCTCCAGCCGATCAGGTACCGGCCGGAACCGGTGAACGTCTTGCCGAACGCCGCCACGGACCACCCGACGTCCTGCACGTCGTAAACGATGAAAGGCCGCTCGAAGCCGCTGAAGCTGAGGGAGAACCCGCCCTTGACCCCGTCCGCGAAGAAGATCGGACACATGCACGGGGCGAAGCATCCCTCCTCGTAACGGCTCTGCGGGCCCAGGACATAGGGGATCGGGAAGATTGACGACGAGGTCTGCGCCCCGGCCGGCAGGACGAATGCAGTCAGGGCGAGGACCAGTACGAGAGCGGCCCGTGTCGCCGGGCCCGTGAAGCGCCACCGCGCCCGGACTCCGATATTCATGCTCGGACCTCCTCGCGGATGGCGGGATTATAATACCCCCCGACTCGGACTGGCAATCGCGCGCGACCAGCGGTCCGGGGGGTTCGTCATGGCTCTTCCCGTCCCAGAGCGCCATCCTCTGAGGGAGCTCTTCAGCACCCTGTGCCGCAAGAACGTCCTGGGGGTGGTGCGCCTCGAGCGTCCCGACATCGCCGATTACCTCGGCGGGCTCCTGTCCCGCTTCGTGCACGTGGACGAGCTGCGACGCGTGCGCGACGCGATGGGTCGTCCCCTGGAGGACGTGGGCGAGATGCTGCTCGAGGCGGACCGGCGGGAGCGGACCGGACACCTCAACCCGGCGCGGGAGGTCCGCCGGCACATCGGCGACTACATCCTGTTCTTCCTCGGGATGTTCCCCGAGTACGTGAAGGCGCACGCCAGCACGCGGCTTCCCGGGATGTACGTCGAGTGGACGAAGGAAGGCAGGCGCTCGTACCAGATCGTCTCCGAGTTCCGCTTCGGGCCCTTCGAGCGCGAGGCCCCCATCTACGCGGCCCTCGCCGACCACTTCGAGACCTGCGCTTTCGGATTGAACCTGGTCCGGGACGACCTGCGGCAGCTTTCCGATCCGCGCTACGCGTGGATCCGCGCGGCCCTGCACTAGGAGTGTGTCCGAGTCATGGCATGGGTCGCGATGACTCGGACACACTCCTAGCCGGAGGAGACACCCGATGATCCCCGCCACCTCCCTGCACGCCGGAACGGTCGTGAGGCTCGAAGGGGAGACCTACCGGGTCGTGGAGGCCGAGGTCCACGCGGGGACCGCCAAGCTGGGCGGCTTCGTGCATGCCCGCCTCACGCGGCTCGCGACTGGGACCCAGACCGACCGGCGCTTCCGACTCGACGAGAAACTGGAGGACCTGGAGCTCGTCAAGAAGACGCTCGAGTACTCCTACCAGGCGGACGACGACTTCCACTTCATGGACCCGGAGTCCTATGAGCTCGTGCCCTTGCCGCGCCACCTGGTGGGCGAGGCGCACCGCTACCTGCGCGAGGGGATGCGCGTGCCGGTCGAATTCCTCGACGAGCAGGCGATCGCGCTCCTTTTCCCGCCGACCGTCGACCTCAAGGTCGTTTCGACCGCCCCGCCCATGCACGCCTCACAGACAAGCACCCTGAAGAGCGCCGGCCTCGAGAACGGCATCGAGGCGCTGGTCCCCCTCTTCATCGGGGAAGGCGAGACCGTGCGCATCGACGTGCGCAGCGGCAAGTACGTCGAGCGCGTGCGCGGTCCGAGAAAGTAACGGACCGACCGCTCAGCGTCCCAGGAGCCGCCGGGCGGCGGCGATCGCCTCGTCCGAGTCGCGGGCCACGGTCACTCTCCCCTTTCCGAGGGCCCGGAAGAAGACGATCGCTTCCGGGTGATCGCCGAGCACGATCACGTTCTTGCCGGCCTTGAGCGCCAGGGCGATCTCCGACGCCGTCCCGGCGCCCATGCCGCACGCGACCACCAGATCGCTGGACAGGACGTTGATGGCGTTGCGCGCGTTCCCCATCCCGGTGACGACGGCGATGTCCACCGCCTCCGACGCGCCGCCCGCGTCGTCCCCCGGGAGAACGCCGACCGTCAGTCCCCCCGCCTCCTTGGCCCCCCTGCACACGGCGTCCATCACGCCGGCGCCCCGCCCGCCGCACAGGACGACCCAGCCCTGCCGGGCCACGAGCGCCCCGAGCCGCCGCGCGTTGTCCAGATCCTTCTGGCTGGCGCCACCCCCTGGCCCCATGACACCGACGATGGTGCGTCTCATGACCCGCCCCCGGTAGGAACGTGCATCGAGCGTTCGCGAGACTCTCATTGTAGCGCCGGGCGGCGCGCACGGGACGGGGCCGAGCCCGTAGTGCCGACCGGCATCCCGCGGGGCCGGGGGCCCGGCCTGCTTGACGACATATCCCTGTCTACGTAATATGTGGCTATGACGCATATCAATCATCGCATGCTGGACCGCGAATTGAAGAAGGGCAGTGCCGAGCTCATGGTCCTTTCACTGCTCGAGGCGAGACCCCGGCACGGCTATGAAATCGGCAAACTGATCGAAGCGCGTTCGGACGGCGCCTTGAGCTTCCACGCCGCTTCGCTCTATCCGCTGCTCTACCGACTCGAAAAGCGCGGCTGGATCGAAGGCCGGTGGGTGGAAAAAGCCGGGCAGCGGCGGCGGCGCTATTACAAATTGACCTCCGAAGGCAGGAAAGTGCTCGCGACGCAGCGCAGCACCTGGGAGTCATTCGTGGCGGCGATCCATCGCGTCACCAGACCCGAACATGCCTGATCGGCCCGGATGTGCCTGACTGAACATGCCTGACTGGAAAGATGAAATCAGACAGCGGCTGGCGAAGCTCACGCTGGAGCCAACGCGCGAGACGGAGATCGTCGAGGAGCTGGCACAGCATCTCGATGACCGTTATCACGAGTTGCGGGCCGGCGGCGCGACGGAAGCAGAAGCCTCGCGTGCCGTGCTTGCCGAGTTGAGTGAAAGCGGATGGCTGGCGCGTGAACTGCGACGAGTCGAGCGGCAGGTGGCCGCGGAGCCTGTCGTGTTGGGGGCCAGGAGGAACAACATGATGGGAGATCTGTGGCAGGACTTACGTTATGGCCAGCGCACGATGCTCAAGCAACCTGTGTTTACGGGGGTGGCCGTGTTGGCGCTCGCGCTGGGCATCGGGGGCAATACGGCGATCTTCAGCCTGGTGAATGCCATCCTGCTGCGCCAGCTCCCCTTCCGGCAGCCGGGTCAATTGGTGTGGGTCTCTGCGCGCCATCCCGATCCCGGCAAATTCCCGTTCACGCTCCCGGATTTCATCGACTATCGGGATCAGAACCAGAGCCTGGCCGGGATCGCCGCCTTCGCCAACTGGAGCGCCAATCTCACCGGGAGGGGCGATCCCGAGCGCCTGCAGGGGCTGCGGATCTCAGCCAACGCCTTTCAGATGTTGGGTGTTGCGGCGGTGGTCGGTCGCGCTCTGCTGCCCGCCGATGACGCGCCGGGGCAGGAGCGCGTCGTGGTCTTGAGTCATGGCCTCTGGCAACGGCGCTTCGGCGCCGATCCGCAGATGGCGGGAAAGACGCTGACGCTCAATGGCGCCGGCTACACCGTGGTGGGCGTCCTGCCGCCGCAGTTTTTCTTTCCCATCAGAGAAGCGGAGCTGGCGATTCCGCTGGCTCCCGATGCCGACCCGTGGCGGGGCGTGCGCACGTCGGTGAATTTCCTGCGCGCGTTGGCGCGATTGAAGCCGGGCGTCACGCGCGAGCAGGCCGAAGCGGATTTGACCGCGGTGGCCCAGCGGCTCCGGCAGCAATATCCGGTCGCCAATGCGCAGAAGCCGGGCGTGACGCTCAGCCCGCTGCACGAGGAGGTGGTGGCCGGCTTCCGCCTCGCGTTGTGGGTGCTGCTCGGAGC
>JACOUZ010000301.1 GCA_016177515.1 Acidobacteriota bacterium | reverse complement strand
TCGGGATCGCGCCGCGATCGTAGACCAGCTCCCCGTCGATCAGCGTCGCCGCCACCAGCGTGTACGCGTCGAGCGGATGGCGGGTGAAGATGGCGATGTCGGCGTCCTTGCCGACGTCGAGCGAGCCGATTCGATCCTCGAGGCCGAGGGCGGAGGCGGCGTTCAGGGTGATGGCGCGCAGCGCGTCCTCCCCGGACAGGCCGTAGCGCGCGGCGACCGCGGCCTCGGTGTACAGGCGCTGCACGAGGTTCCCCGAGTCCGAGTGGAGGCTGACGCGCACCCCCTTGCGGGCCAGAAGCGCGGCGTTGTGCGGGATGCCGTCCCAGGCCTCGACCTTGAAGCCCCACCACTGCGCGAACGTGGCGACGGCGATGTCGCGCCGCTTCAGCTCGCCGGCGATCTTGTAGGCCTCGAGGCAATGCTGGAAGGAGGCCACCTTGAAACCATACTCGTCGGCGATCTTGAGGAACATCAGGATCTCGTCCTTGCGGTAGCTGTGGACGTGCACCCGGATCCGGCCTTCCAGGACGTCCAGGAGCGTCTCGAGCTTCAGGTCCCGGTCGGGCGGCGCCCCGCGGTCGGGTTCCTGCTTGGCGCGCCAGGCCTCCCACTTCGACTTGTAGTTGCGCGCGGCGTTGAAGGCATCCCGGAACAGCGCCATGTTCCCCATGCGCGTCGACGGCGCCTTGGTGCGGCCGCCGTACACCCGCTTCGGGTTCTCGCCCAGCGCCATCTTGATGCCGCGCGGCGCGCCCTGGAAGAGCATCCCGCCGACGTCGACGCGCGGGCGCAGCTTGACCGTGACCGATTCGCCGCCAATCAGGTTGCCGCTGCCCGGCAGGATCTGAACCGTCGTGACGCCCCCGGCCCGGGCGCGCTCGAACTCCGGGTCCTCGGCCCAGACGGCATCCAGGGCGCGCGCCACCGGCATGATCGGATCGGTCAGCTCGTTGCCGTCGCTGTTGGCGTCCACTCCGGGCCAGGGGTAGACCCCCATGTGCGAGTGCGAGTCGACGATCCCCGGCATGACGTACCGGCCGGCCGCGCTCAACACCCGCGCTCCCCGCGGGGCCTCGAGCTTGTGGCCGATGGCGGCGATCGTGCCGTCCTTGATCAGGATGTCGCCGTTCTCGATCGTCCCGTGCGTCACGGTCAGGAGCGTGCCGCCGCGGATGAGCGTCGTGGACGGTGCCGGCGCCGCCGCCGGGCGGGACGGGATCGACAGACAGCTGAGCGTCGCGGCAACGGCCAGGACGCCCGGGGAGACGCGCGTCTTCATCGGATGCCTCCGGTTGTGGGAAAACGGCGGAGATTGTAGCATCGCGGGCGATGAAGCGCTTTCTCCCGGCGGCCCTGCTGGGCCTCCTGCTCGTCCTTTTGGCCGCGACGCTGAGCCCCGCGGGCCGCGCGCATGTCGAGGCGATCGGGCTTCTCATCGACGTCTGGTCGCTGGGTCGGGAGACGGGGCGGGAGGCCGGCCCGCCCCCGGCCACGATCGCCTACGAAGGGCCCGGCGGGGAAGGCCGGCAGGCGGACGTCTACTGCGACCCGCGGGCCCGGCCGCGGGCGCGGCTGCTTCTGGCCCACGGCCTCGTCGAGGCGGGCAAGGACGACTCCCGGCTGCGCGCGCTCGGGCGCATCTTCGCGCGGCACCGGTTCCTGGTCGTCGTCCCGGATTTTCCCGGGATGCGCGCCCTGCGCGTCGGCCGCGAGGACATCGAAGAGGTGGGGGCGGCCATCGCCGCGGCACGCCGACTCGAGGGGTGCCCGCCGGCGGCAGGCACGGGCGCCGGCGGCCGGACCGAGATCCCGCTGCCGACCGGCGTCGTCGGCTTCAGCTACTCGGCCGGCCCGGTGATCCTGGCCCTGGGCCGGCCCGGCGCGGCCCGGCAGGAGGACTTCGCCGTCCTGTTCGGCGGCTACGCCGATCTGGAGGATGTGGTGCGTTTCCTGACCACCGGACGGCACCACGATCGCGGAGAGGATTACGGAGGCGAGGCGCTGCCGGAGGGGCGCTGGATCGTCCTGCAGGCCAATGCCGGCTCCCTTGCGGAGCCGGCCGATCGCGAAGCGCTCGCCGCCATCGGCCGGCTGCGGCGGGCCGATCCGGGCGCCGACATCTCAGCCCTGTCGGCCTCCCTCGGCCCGGCGGGCAAGAACGTGCTGGCTCTGTTCGCCAACACCGATCCCGCCCGGTTCGACGACCTCTTCCGGCGGGCCGACCCGGCGGTGCGCGCCACCCTCGATGCCCTGTCACCGTCGAAGAGCCTGGCGCAGCCGCTCCCCGCCGACCTCTACCTGCTGCACGGCCGGTCCGACGCCATCGTCCCCTATACCGAGAGCCTGAAGCTGCAGCGCTCCGTGCGCACCCACGGCCGCGTCCGGCTGGCCCTCCTGGGCGGCTTCCGGCACGCCCGCCCCCAGTCCGAGGCCGGAGCCGCGGGCTGGGTCGCCGCCCTGCGCCATCCCGCCGACTCCGCCAGGATCCTGGAAGTCCTGGCCGGCATCCTCGCGCGCCGCGCCGAGCCCTGAGCGATCCTCGCCTTCCGGGGACGGAGCCTGCCCTGCGCCCGCCGGGGACGGGTCCGACGTCGCTGCGCGACGCCTCCCCTCTGTTCGCCTCGCGCCCGCCCACCGCGCTGTGAAGCGCGCGGCGGCGCCCCGGGCGCGAGGTCTCACAAGCCCCGGCGGGCGCAGGGCAGGCTCCGTCCCCCGCACCCGGGTATCCCCCTGCCTCCGTGCCGCGTCTCTCGAGCAGTCACGCCAGCTTGAGGGAACCCCGACCCGCCGACTCCGTCAGGATCCTGGAAGTCCTTGCCGGCATCCTCGATCGCCGCGCCGAAGCGTGGGGGGGTCCTCGCTTGCCGGGGACGGGTCCGGCGTCGCTGCGCGACCCTCCCCTCGGCTCGCCTCGCTCCGCCCGCCGCTCGGTCTCGCACGGTCCGGCGAACGCAGGGCAGGCTCCGTCCCCCGCACCCGGTTATCCCTCTATCTCCGTTGCACGTCGCTCCAGCAGCGTCTTCGGAATGAGGGACCCCCGAGGTGAGGCGCCTGCCCTGCGCCCGCCGGGGCTTGTGAGACCTCGCGCCCGGGGCCCCGCCGCGCGCTTCACAGCGCGGTGGGCGGGCGCGAGGCGAACAGAGGGGAGGCGTCGCGGAGCGACGCCGGACCCGTCCCCGGCGGGCGCAGGGCGCGGCGCCGCACACCGGGGATGCCTC
>JACOUZ010000300.1 GCA_016177515.1 Acidobacteriota bacterium | reverse complement strand
GGCCTGTAGACCGCTCCCGTTGCAGCCTGGGCTCTTGCTCTGTAAAATCTTGTGTGTCCCATTGTGTAGGAGGGCCCGCGCATAGCGACCAATCTTGCGCTCGATGATGAGCTGGTCGAGGAGGCGAAGCGACTCGGGAAACATCCGTCGAAACGCGCGGCCGTCAACTCGGCGTTGGCCGAGTACGTAGCCCGCCGCAAGCGGCGTCGCATCCTGGGGCTGTTTGGAAAGCTCCGGTGGGATTCGAACTACGACGACAAGGCGGAACGGAGACGCCGCGGATGAAGATGCTCGTCGATACCTCGGTGTGGTCTCTCTCGTTCCGTAAGCATGGACCGTCTCATCATCCCACCGTGGCACAGCTGACGACCTTGCTCCAGGCGGATGAAGACGTCGTCCTGACGGGATCGATTCTCCAGGGGATTCTCCAGGCGTTTCGTTCGCACTCCATGTTCCGAAGAGTCGTCATGCGCCTTGAACCCTTCCCGCTACTCGATCTGGAGCGGCGCGATTACATCGCGGCTGCATCGCTCCACAGGAGCTGTGCGGCGCGAGGTGTGAGCGTGTCGACTGCAGATTGTCAGATCGCGATCGCGGCCATCCGACACGACTGCCTCCTCCTCTCGGCCGACAGGGACTTCGAGAGAATCGCCCGCCTGAGCGACCTGAGGCTTGCCTGACGCCTGTTCAGCGCGCCGACGCCGAGCGGCCGGCGCAGCATGTGCCGCGCGGGATCGGCTTGCCGTGGGGGCAGGCCGGCGGGTGGTTCAGGAAGCCGCAGATCGAGTCGGTCATCACCGGGGAGAGGATGTGCTCGAAGAAGCAGGCCTCCTCCTCGACGACCGTCTCGTGCATCTGGAAGGTCTCCGAGAACAGCGTCTCGGCCAGCCGGTGCCGGCGGATCAGGCTCTCGGCGCGCCGGCGGCCTTCTCCGCTGAACTCCAGGCCCTGGCCCGGCTGCAGGATGCCGCGCGCCAGCATCCGCTCGAGAAGCTGCGGTGTCGCCAGACGCGCACCGACGGCGCAGATCTCGTGCGCCGCCGCGTCCCCCTCCATCTTCAGCCACAGGTACTCCAGGACCTCGTCGATCGCCTCCTCGTCCTGCTGCAGGGTCAGGAATTCGCCCGCGACCCGGCCGTGCTCGAGCTGGATCTGACGCGTGGCGCGCCGGCCGACGACCAGGTCGTGCGTCACCATGACGATCGCCTGGCCGGAGGCGTGAATCTGCGCGAACAGGTCGAGGACGGCGCGCTCGTTCTCCGCGTCGAGCGAGCCGGTCGGCTCGTCCGCCAGGATCAGCTTCGGCCGGTTGATGAGGGCGCGCGCGATGCACACCCGCTGCTTCTCGCCGCCCGACATCTGCGACGGCAGGTGGCGGAGGCGGTGCCCCAGGCCGACGCGCTCGAGCGCCTGCGCGGCTTCCCCCTCTTCGGCCATGCTGTGCAGGTATTGGGCGAGCATGACGTTTTCCACGGCGTTGAGGTACGGGATGAGATGGAACTGCTGGAACACCAGCCCGACGCGCTCCCGGCGGTAGCGGATCAGATCGGGCCGGGCCATGCGCGCCAGGTCGAGCCCGTCCACCCGCACGCGACCTTCGTCGGCGAGGTCGAGCCCCCCGAGCAGGTTCAGGAGCGTGGTCTTCCCCGATCCCGACGGGCCCATGATCGCCAGCCACTCCCCCTCCTTGATCTCGAGGCTGACGCGGTCGAGGGCGATCACCCCCTTCTCGTACCGGCGGGTGACATTGTCGATCTCGATGAAGGACACCCGGCGCCTCCTGCTCTCAGTCCCCCCGGAGCGCCGCCGCCGGCTGGATCGCCAGGGCGCGCCTGAGGGGAACGTACACGGCAATCAGGCAGATCACCATCGACAGGCCGAGAACGATGGGTGCGACCGACAGGCGCGGCTCGATGGCCGCGCCGAACAGGCCGCGGCCGATCAGGCGGGTGACGCCGGCGCCGATCAGGAGCCCGGCAAACGCCCCGAGGACCCCCAGGAGCCCGACCTCCCCCAGGAACATCCTGAAGATCTCCCCGTCGCCGGCGCCGATCGCGCGGGCCAGGCCGATCTCCGACTCGCGCTCCGCCACCATCGACATCAGCGTCGTGACCAGGCAGAGCCCGGAGAGGACCAGGATGACCAGCGTCAGAAGGAGCATCATCCGGTCGAGCCGCTCGAGGATCGCCCCCTGCGCCATGGCGATCGCCCGCAGCGGGCGCGCCTGCGCCTGGGGCAGCGCCTGCTCGAGCGCGGCGCCGGCCCGCTCGACCGCGGGCGCGCCGCCGTCGATCGAAAGCGCCGCGAAAGACACCCGCCCGGGCCGGCCCAGAAGGTCCTGAAGAAACGGCAGCGGGACGAAGACCTGCTCGTCCTCCGCCTCGCCCGTGGACACGACGCCCGCGACGAGGAGCGTCGCCGGACGGTTCCCCGCGCCGATGTCGATCGACTCCCCCGGCCGCTTGCCGGCCCGCCGCGCCAGGGCCGCGCCCAGAACACAGGCCGGACCCGCGGGCGGCGCCTGTGCTGCGGGCTCGATCCGCCATCCGGGGTAGAGGCGGCGCAGGCGCTCGAAATCGGCTCCGACGATCGTCGCGGCGTGCCCCGCCGCCGTCCCTCCGGCGATCAGGATCGGCACGACCGTGACCCGGGAACCGAGCGCCCCGGGGACGGCGTCCAGGGCCGGCTCGTCCAGGGTGGCTGCGCCGGCCTCCGGCGTGGCCGCCCCGGCATCGGGTATCGCCGGCGCGGCCGCGCGCGCGTCCCGCGCGGACACTGCCGCAGGCTGCGCCCCGGCCGCGCGCGGGACGATCAGGAGGTTGGGACCGTAAGCCCGGAGCT
>JACOUZ010000299.1 GCA_016177515.1 Acidobacteriota bacterium | reverse complement strand
GTCACAGAGGGAGGGCCTTCCGTCGTGGCTTGAGTGAGTGCGATGTCGAGATGGCTCGACTGATCTGGTAAATCATAAGACGGGAGCGCGAGGGTCTAAGGAATGGGCAACTGGCGACTTGGGAATGCGATCCGGATCCTGTTCGGGCTGGCGCTCGCGAGCCTCTCGCTTTATGGCATTTTGTGGGCCGACTTGGACCGCACGAAGTTGTCTGTTCTCGTAAGCGAGAGCGAAATCATCCTACGCGGTCGCGTCATTCGAACCGAACTTGATCCCGCGGGTGGTGGCACGGCTCTGGTCCAGGCACAGAGCATCGTTGTCGGTGAGACCGGAGCGCAAACATTCGCAATTTCATGGGCTCGAGAGTTGCACGATCAACGTCTTGAGCGCCTCCGGGAAGAGCGGCTCTTCATTCCTGAAGCGCGACAGCACGGGCGAGTTCCACGGTGCTCACTACGGAATGAGCTATTGGCCGATGTGGCAAGAACACAAGACGGAACGGACTGTCGTTCCATACGCCTATCCCATGACCGAAGTCACGATCGATCGGCCCGGCCTCATGACGAGAGCCTAAGGTATACGTTTCCGAACTCATCTACGAACCACGTCCCATGGAGATGTCCGTAATCCCATTAGATCTCCTGATCCCAGCCATCCGCAAGGCTCAGGAGGCGAAAGAAGTTGGGGGCAAAGGCGTAGACCAACGGAAGTAATGCGCACTGCTATCCGCGCTCGCCAAGCGGGACTTATGCCGGCGTGGCCCTCCGCGCGGAGCGCTCCGGTCCACGCGGCATAAGGTGCAAGGTGCGCTTGGGCGAGACGCGGACTCCGGGGCAACGGCCGCGCCGGCCGCACTTCTCCTCAGTGATCTGATTTCCGCGACAACGCGTGCCGTGCGTCCGTCACAGCCGTCGCGTCCCGGGCGCAGCGGGCGTGTTGCACTTCTCCCCTTGCGCCGGCCTTCGCTCCGCTCCGGCACGCCCCCGGGCTGGCCAAAGGGCCCCGGGCTCGGCGAGGGCCAGCACTCACAGAATATCCGCCCACCGCGGTGAGGCCGCGAAGGCGGCGTGGATCAGCCCCACGTGCGAGTAGGCCTGGGGAAAATTCCCCCACATCCTGAGGTTGGAAGTCTGGTAGTCCTCGGCGAGAAGTCCGAGGGGCGAGAGGGCGGAGCGCGCGCGGTCGAACACTTCGCGGGCCTCGTCGCGGCGTCCCGTCGCGGCCAGGGCCTCGACCAGCCAGAAGGTGCAGAGAATGAACGCCACCGTCGGCGCGCCGAAGCCGTCGTCGTGGTGATAGCGGAACAGCCATCCGTCCCGCGCCAGCCCCTTCCAGATGGCGTCCACGCTGGAGCGGAGCCGCGCGTCGCCCGGGGGCAGGAAGTGCAGGGGGACCATCTGCAGCATCGCCGCGTCGAGGTCTCGCCCGCCGTAGGCCGCGGCGAAGGCGCCCAGGTCGGCGTTCCAGGTCCTGGCCTGGATCTCCTCGTGGATCCGCCGGGCGGCCGCCCGGTATTCGTCCTCCCTCTCCGGAGCATGGATCGCGGCCACGCGCGCCATCCGATCGGCCGCGGCCCAGCACATGAGGCTGGAAAAGGTCCGGGGCCTGAGGTCGCTCCGGTGCTCCCAGATCCCCGCGTCCGGCGAGCCGGAGACCGAGACGGCCTTGCGGGCCAGGCGCTCGAGAAGATCCAGGGTCTCGGACGTCTGGTCGGCGCGGAAGCGCTGGTCGAGCATGACGGGCGCCAGCGCCAGAACCATCTCCCCGAAGATGTCGTGCTGCCGGTACGCGACCGCCGCGTTGCCGACGCGAACGGGAGTCTCCCCCTCGAACCCGGGCCAGTCCTCGAGGATGCGCTCCTCGAGATCGGTGGTGCCGTCGATGCGGTAGACGGGCGCCAGGTCCAGCGAGGGGTTCCTGGCCACGATGTCCAGGAGGTAATGCACGAAGCGCTCCCGCTCCTCGAAGTGGCCGAGGAGGCGAAACGCCCCCAGGACATAGGCGGAATCCCGCAGCCAGCAGTAGCGGTAGTCCCAGGTCCGCCCGCTCCCGGGGGCTTCCGGGATCGAGGTGGTGGTCGCCGCCACGATGGCCCCCGTGTCCTCGAAGAAGTGCAGCTTGAGCGCCAGGGCGGAGCGGATGACCTCGTCCTGGAAGAGCGGCGGCACGTTGCAGTGCTTGACCCATCGCTGCCAGTAGCGCACCGTCTCGCCGAGGAGCCGCTCGCACAGGGCCGGGAGAGGCTGTTCCACCGGCTCCCCCCACGAAAGGACCAGATACCGGCGCTCCGTGAGCCCGAACGCCTGGCCCCCCAGGTAGGACAGGGGGATGTCCGTGGTGAGGCGGAGCGCCCCCGGAAAACCCTCAAAGTTCACGTGGTTGGAGCCCTGCACGAGGGAAGGGACGCCCCTGGACCAGCCGAGCTGCGGCTCGCAGAGGACGCGGACGCGGGGCGCGCCGGCGTGCGGCTCCACGATGCGCACGACCTGCGTGGGGCGGACGGACCGGTCGTGCTGCAGGAACCGCGGCGCGAAATCGACGACCCGGAACGACCCTTCGGGCTCCGTGAAGGCCGTCTCGAGAACGTTCGTGTTCGGGAGATAGCGCTGCGTCCCGGGCGATCCGCCGGCCGGAGCCACGGCAAAGCGGCCGCCGCGCTCGTGGTCGAGGAGCGCCGAGAAAACCGGCTCCGAGTCGAACTTCGGGAGGCAGCACCAGACGATCTCCCCGGTTCGGGAGACCAGCGCGGCGATCTGGCAGTTGCCGATCATCCCCAGGTCTTCGAGACGCACGGTGTCCGCCTCCGCATCCCGCAGGCCGCTCGACGCCGCCTGAAGAGTACACGATCGTCGCTTGTCCTCAACCCGGATTCCGTGCTTAGATCGTGCTCACATGCGACAGGCAATCCGTTTCGCCGTCCCTCTGGTCGCCGTGCTGGGCCTTCTGGCCTGGGGCGCGTCCATTCTGGTGAGCACCACCAGCCGGCGCTGGTTCGACGAGGACGTCGATCTGCGCGCCCGGCTCGCGGTGCGCGGGACGCGGGAGGGGCTGACCGGCCACTGGCGGCAGGGGGACCGGGACGCGCTGCGGCGCATTCTCGAGTCGATCACCCGGGACGAGAGGATCATGGCCGCCGCCGTTTGCGGCCCGGCTCTGGCGACTGTCGCCGCGACTCCCGAGTATCCCGAGAGGCTGGGCTGCGAGGACATCGGGGCCGAGGCGCGCGCCGGCCTCGGGGAGGGAGGCGCCGGCGCCGCCAGCTGGCACCACGACGTCCTGCTGCGCGGCGGGCGGGTCCGCGTCAACGCGCTCCCGATCCTCGCGGAGGCGGGGCCGCCGGGGCTGGTGATCCTGGTCCACGACATGAGCTTCGCCGACCGGCGGGAGGCCACGACGACCTGGTTCATGGTCCTGGCGTTCGCGCTCATGGCCGTTCTGGCCGCGCTGATGACCGTCCTGGCGGCGCGGGTCTCGTGGCTGAGCTGGACCGAGGAGCTGCGGCGCTTCCTGCGCGGCACGCCCCCACGGCGCGAGTTCCACCCGGTCCTGGGGGACGTGCGCGACCTCATCGCCCGCCTGGCGGCGGAGTCCCGGGCGGCGGGCGGGCCGGGCGCCTGGACTCCGGAAAGGCTCCGGCGGACGCTGAGGGAACGCCTCCACGGGGAGCGCGTGATCGTCGTGGCCAACCGGGAGCCCTACATCCACGACCGCGATCGCGACGGCGGCGTGCGCGTCCTGCACCCGGCCAGCGGGCTCGTGACCGCCATCGAGCCGGTCATGCGGGCCTGCTCGGGCGTGTGGATCGCCCACGGCAGCGGCTCGGCGGATCGCGACGCGGCCGACGGCCGAGGGCGCCTGCGCGTCCCCCCCGGCGAGGAGTCCTACGTCCTCCGCCGGGTCTGGCTCTCGCCCGAGGAGGAGCGGGGCTACTACTACGGGTTCGCCAACGAAGGGCTGTGGCCGCTCTGTCACATCGCCCACGCGAGACCGATCTTCCGCAACGAGGACTGGGTCCACTACCGGGACGTCAACGGCCGGTTCGCGGCGGCCGTCGCCGAGGAGGCCGAGGGGCCCGATCCGATCATCCTCATGCAGGATTACCATTTCTCCCTCGCGCCGCGCCTCGTCCGTGACCGCCTGCCGCGCGCCACCATCCTGACCTTCTGGCACACCCCGTGGCCGAACGCCGAGCAGTTCGGCATCTGCCCCTGGCACAAGGAGATCCTCCAGGGGATGCTGGGTAGCAGCATCGTCGGTTTCCACACACAGCAGCACTGCAACAACTTCCTCGCGGCGGTCGATCAGTACCTGGAGGCGCGCATCGATCGCGAGCACCGCGCGGTCATCCAGCACGGGCGAACGACTCTGGTGCGCGCCTATCCGATCTCCATCGAGTGGCCGAACAGCTGGGCGCTGAAGGCGCCTCCGGTCGCCGAATGCCGGGCGAGCGTCCTCGCCGAGCTGGGTCTGCCGCCGGACGCGCTCCTGGGGGTCGGGGTCGACCGGCTCGACTACACCAAGGGGATCGAAGAACGCCTGCTGTCGATCGAGCGGCTTCTCGAGCGCTTCCCCCAGCTCGTGGGACGCTTCACGTTCGCGGAGCTGGCGGCGCCGAGCCGCACGGCCATCCCGCGCTATCAGGAGCTGGACCGCAACGTGGTGCGGCTCGAGGAGCGCATCAACGCGCGCTTCAGCCGGGGCACCTACCGGCCCGTCATCCTTCGCCGGGAGCACCACGAGCCACCGGCGGTCTTCCGCTACTACAGGGCGGCCGACGTCTGCTACGTCAGCAGCCTGCATGACGGAATGAATCTGGTGGCCAAGGAGTTCGTGGCGGCGCGCGACGACGAGCGCGGCGCGCTGGTGCTCAGCTGCTTCACCGGCGCCGCGCGGGAGCTCACGGAGGCCCTGATCGTGAACCCGTACGACCTGGAACAGGCGAGCTCCGCCCTGGCGTCGGCGCTGGCGATGTCGGCCGAGGAGCAGCGGGCGCGCATGTCCTCCATGCGCCTGCTTCTGTCCGAGTTCAACGTGTATCGCTGGGCCGGGCAGATCCTCGTGGATGCCGCGCGCCTGCGGCAGCACGAGAGGCTCTCGGGCCGCCTGGCGGAGCACGTCCGGCAGGTGGACGGAGCCCCCGCGTGAGGCACATCCTGGGGCGCCGGGGTCTCCGGGCCCTGCATCAGCTCGCCGGGCGGGACACGCTTCTGGCGTTTGATTTCGACGGCACGCTCGCGCCCATCGCGGACGACCACTCCGGGGCCTGGATGCGGCCCGCGACCCGGCGTTTGCTCGCACGCCTCGCCCGGCGGTATCCCTGCGCCGTGATCTCGGGCCGGGCCCTCCGCGATCTCAGACCGCGCCTGCAGGGCGTGGCGGTCCGCGGCCTGGTCGGAAACCACGGCGCCGAAGGGAACGGGGCGGGGCGCGGCGCGGCCGGACTCCGCAGCACCGTGCGGGCCTGGCGCCGCCGCCTGTCCGGGCACCGATGGATGATTGGGCGACAGACGATCGAGGACAAGGGACTGTCCCTGACGCTCCACTACCGCAGAGCGCCCGACCCGGACGCCGCGGAACGACTCCTCAGGCGTGCGATCCGAGGTCTCCGCGGCGCGCGCGTGGTGCCGGGCAAGATGGGCCTGAACGTCATACCCGCGGGGGCACCGGACAAGGGGGCCGCCTTCGTCCGCCTGTTGAGGGGGGCCGGGTGTGAAGCCGCCGTGTACGTCGGCGACGACACGACCGACGAGGACGTGTTCGCTCTCACCGGCATGCCGCACCTGCTGACCATCAGGGTGGGCCGCAGCCGCTCGTCCCGCGCCGCCTACTGTCTGCGCAGTCAGGATGAGATCGACGATCTCCTTGCCGCGCTGCTGTCCCTGCGAACGCTATAATCCCCGCTCACGGGAGATCCAGAGTGAACACGGTCGAGCTGAGGAAGATCCTGGAGCGCGTCCGCCGCGGCAGGGTGTCGCCGGACGAGGCGCTGCGGCGCCTCAAGGTCCTGCCATACGAGGACCTCGGCTTCGCGAAAGTGGATCACCACCGCCAGCTCCGCCGCGGTTTCCCCGAGGTGGTCTTCGGTGAGGGGAAGAGCGTGCAGCAGATCATCGCCATCATGGGCAAGGTGGCGTCGAAGAGACAGCCGGTCCTGGTCACGCGGGTCCCTCCGATGGCCTTCCGGAAGATCCGCCGGCGGTTCCGCCTGGCCCGCTACCACGCGAAGGCACAGGCCATCACCCTGGAGGCTTTCGGAAAGCGTCCCGCGCGACCCGGGATCCTGGTCCTGGCTGCCGGGACCTCGGATCTGAAGGTGGCCGAAGAGGCGGCGGTGACCGCCGAGGTGATGGGGAACAAGGTGGAGCGGGTGTACGACGTCGGCATCGCAGGGCTGCACCGCCTCCTCGACCACAAGGACAAGCTTCTGGAAGCCCGGGTGATCATCACGGTCGCGGGTATGGAGGGGGCCCTGCCGAGCATCGTCGCCAGCCTGGTCGACGTCCCGGTCATAGGGGTGCCGACGAGTGTCGGCTATGGGACGGGGATCAAGGGCTTGGCCGCGCTCATGGGGATGCTCAACTCCTGCTCTGCCGGCCTTCTGGTCGTCAACATCGACAACGGGTTCGGAGCCGGATATGCAGCTTCAGTTATTAATTCTACATCTATAGATAAG
>JACOUZ010000318.1 GCA_016177515.1 Acidobacteriota bacterium | reverse complement strand
GCGGTCGGGCGTGTCGCGGATGGTGATGGCGTTCTGGCGATCGTTCGGCGCCAGCTGGCGCGCGTCGAGACGCGTGCGCAGCAGAACTTGCACGTCCTTCACGTCGGCGTTCGACAGGTAGTAGGTCTGGATGACGAGGTCGTCGTACTCCTTGTGCTTCTGCTGGTTGTCGTCGGCGATCAGGATGCTGTTCTCGTCCCAGATCTTGAAGAAGTGCTTGTTCATGGCCATCAGGGTGCCGAGGGCCTGCTCGAAGGTCACGTCGGCGAGGTCGATGGAGATCTTCTTGTTGAGGTCGATCCGCTCGTCGTAGATGAAATTGACCCCGGAGGCCTTGCTGAGCGCGTCGTAGATCTTCTTGATGGTCTCGTCCTTGAATCTCAGAACGATCGGGATGTTCGAAGCGGGGTTCAGGCGCGGGGCCACGCGGCCGGGCTGGGCCTCCCTGGCCTTCCTCTTCAGCCTCTCCATGTCGGACTCTTCCGCTTTCTGCTGCCTCTGCCACTCGGAAAGGGCCTTCGAGAGCTCGTTGGCGGCATACTGGTGCGAAGGGTCGAGGTAGACCGTCTGCTGGAATTCGGAGATGGCGGCCTCGATGCGGGCGGCCTTCAGGTAGGCCTGCCCCTTGGCGAAGTGCTCCTGGGCGGCCTTCATCTTGGCGCGCGACAGGGCGACTTTGTAGCGGGTGCTCTCCGGATCGGCGTAGACCGCCCTGGAGAACAGCAGCACGGCGCGGTCGTAGTTCTGGGCGGCCATCTCCTTCTCGCCGACGCGGTAGGCCCCCCGGCCGGTGGCGCACGCTCCGAGGGCGATGACGCAGGCGAGGACCGCCGCCACGGCCGGGGCGGCGGGGGCCCGTCCGGCCGGCAGGCGGCCTCCACGCTTCGATGTGCGGAATCCGGGCGGGTTTGCTGCGGTTTGCACCTCGTCACCTCCCCTCGTCGTCGCGGTCGCGTTTTTCAATTCGCTCTCAGTACGAGCTGCTCATCGGCAGCGTGGTCGTCTCTCCCTTGAAGCGGGAATCGGTGTAACCGAACTTGATCGACTCGTAGCCGATCTCCAGGATCTTGAACTGGCCGCCGAGCTTCTCCCCCTGGCGCACGAAGATCAAATCGGTGCCGTCGTGCAGGACGGCGATCTTGTTCTCGGAGGGGCCGACGTAGCCGATGAACTTGTAGTTGATCGGCGGCGGCTGCGGCTTGGGGGGCGGCGGGGGCGGCTGGTTCGCCAGGATCTCCTGCTGCGCCTTCACCTGCGCGGCGGTCTCCTCCTGCTGTTTGCGCAGCAGCTCCTCCTGGCGCTTGCGCTCCTCTTCCGCCCTGAGCCGCGCCGCCTCGATCGCCGCCTCCTCCTGCGGCGTCAGCTTCGGCGGGGGCGGCGGCGGGATCACGCCGAACTGGAAGATGTTCCGCCCGCTGGGATCGTAGAACGGACGCGGGGCCGACAGGGCGGCCCAGTCGACCTGCGGCATCATTTTCGTAATTCCCGGCAGGTCGATGCGCGGCCCGCCGCCCGCGGGCGCGGTCCCTCCGGGGCCGCCCGGGCCGCCGCCGAGGTTCTGCCACACCACGAAGGCGATGGCGACCAGGAGCGCCCCCAGGATGATCTCTTTCTGTCGTTCCTTCAGCCTGGCCAGCATCGCGATTCCGTGGCGCTCATGCCGGCGCCGGCGGCGGCCCGAGGACGAGCCGCGGCGAGTGGAAGACCGTCGAGATCTTGATCGTCAGGCTCAGCATGGCCCCGCCCTCGCGCGCCCCGGTCAGCTCGACGCTGTCCACGAGGAGCAGGTGCTTCGAGGACTCGATCCTGTTGATGAACTGGCGCAGGTTCGGATAGCCGCCGATGAGCGGAATGGTGATCTGAAACAGGGTCAGGCCGGCCCCCTCGATCTCCTCCGGGTGGTAGTCGATCGCCTCGGGATCGATGTGGAACTCGGTCGCGATGCTCCGGACCTCCTTCTGGATCGCGGTCATGCGGTCCATCTGGGTCCCGAGCAGGTTCTCGTAGAAATCGTCCAGCCGGCGGGTCTCCTCGTCGTAGCGCGCCAGGAGGCCCTGCATGGACTCGACCCGCGCGGTCGTGGCGCGCAGGTCCCGGGCGGCCGTGTTGCGGCGGTCCTCCAGGCTCTGCAGCGCGCGCAGCCGCGGCAGGTTGAAGAACAGGTAGAAGCCGAGGTTCAGGAGGAGCAGGACCCCGAGCACGGCGCCCACGCGCCCGAGGTTCTCGCGCAGGTCGAAGCGGCGCTTCGGTCTCATGGCCCGTCCTCCCCCGCGGCGAGCGGCTCCTCGCGGATCGGCTTCTCGGACATCGGCTCGCCGCCGGCCACCGTCACGACGCGGTACCGGCCGTCGTCGATGCGATGGAACTTCAGGCCGGTCAGCCGCGAGATTACGGCCAGGGCGTCCTTGAGGTTCTTCCCCGACAGGTCGGCGGTCACGGTGGTGCGCGGATCGACGGCCGGATCGATCTCGAAGCGGGCGCCGTGGGCGGTGGACAGCGCCTCGCAGACCACCGGCAACGGCCGGGCCCTGAACTTCAGCGGCACGTCGAGCCGCGTGGCCGGCACCGGCTCGGGCACCCGGGGCGCCTTCGGCTTTTTCGCCGGCGGTGGCCCCAGGTTCGGATCGCGGCGCGCCGGCAGGCCGGCCACCAGCGGCGGCCGGGCAGCCGCGTACCCGTCCTGCCAGATCGCCGGCGAGACGATCACGGGAATCCCGGAGGCCGCCGTGCCGCCTCCCGCCGGATCGCCGGAGCCCGCCGGCAACCTCTGCTTCCCGGCCGGCGCGGCCTGGGCGGGTGTCGCCAACCCGGCGCCCGCCGGCGCCGGAGGGGCCGGCGCCGGGGTCGCGCTCGCGGGTGCGCCTTTCGTTCCGCGCCGCCGGCCCGGCGACTTCTTCGCAGCCCCGGCCGGCTCCTTTCCGGAGGGCGGCGGCGTGTCGGGGTAGATCCCGCCCGGCGCCGCCACGAGGCGCGCCAGGACCTCGGGAGTGCGCGGCATGCCGTCCCTGCCCGCGGTGCCGATCACCTCGGGGGTTCCGGACGCCGCGGGTGCACCGGCCGGCGGGCCGGCCACGGGAGCCGCTGCGGGGGTCGCCGGCGGGGCGGGCTCGTCCCCCGCCGTCCGGGCGGGCCCGCCACCCTCGGCCGGGCCCTCCACCGAGGCGATGGCCGCAATCCCGCCGGTCGCCTTGGCCGGCAGATAATCGAAGTTCAGGGCAAAGGAGATCTCCGGCCGGCTCGGATTCAGCCGCCTCTCGCTCGCCGGATAGACGCGCGCGAACACGGGACTCTTCAAAAGGGCGTCCTCGAAGCCGATCAGGGCCCCGTGGTTCTTGGCGACGCCGTCCACGCGGATGACGATCCCCTCGCTGGCGATGTGCGGGTGGATGGCGGTCATCATGACTTCGGCCGGGATGACGCCCTCGAGCTTGTTGAACAGGAGCGTCCAGGAGAACGACCGCTTCAAGATCTGGTCCCCGGCGAACTGGCCGCGGCCGTAGAGGCGGCGGAAGTCGCGCGCCTGGATCTCCCGGGAATTCTTGCGCTCCTCCGCCTGGAGCGTGGCGAGCCGCTGCAAGTGCTGCCGCTCCTCCCGCTGCAGGTCGCCGTAGCGCCCGCCGTAGTTCAGGAAGACGTAGCCGTTGTACGCCGAGGCGAGGACGGCGGCCGCCGCCACGGCCCACAGGGCGGACCCGACCGCGAGGTTGTTGCGGAACGGCCGCGTCGCCAAATTCAGGGTGATGCTCCTCACGCGCGCCTCCCCAGGACCGCGCCGATCGCCGGCGCCGCCACGGCCGCGTCCTCGGGCCCGAGGCGCGGCCCGCCGTTCTGCGGCAGCAGCGGCAGGGGGTCGAGGACCTCCAGCTCACCGGCCGCTTCGGCCGACACCGCGGCGCGGATTCCGTCGAGGGGCAGGGAGACGCTGCGCAGGAAGACGCGGCCGATGCCGCGTCCGAGGAGTTTTTCCTGGTAGAACGCCAGCGACGTGTAGACCTCGCGTCGGACGTCTGCCAGAGGATCGCCGTTCCCCGAGCCCGACAGGTGCGGTTTGCAGCGGTAGAAGATCACGTCGGTGTCCCGCAGGATCAGCACGGACAGGTAGTGGCGCGTCACGTTCAGGACCAGGGAGTCCCGGTCCGGCAGTCTCCTCTCGGCGAAGCGCGGGCGGAACAGGTTGAACAGCTCGAAGGTGCTGAGGCTCACAAGGCCCGGCCAGTAGCCACAGGACGCGAGCAGGCCCTCGTACTGCTCGACGACGCCATGATGCACGAAGGAGGCCAGGACCGAGACCGCGGACGCCCCCGGCTGGGGAGCGCGGCCCGCGAGGATCATCAGGTCCATCACCGCCTCTTCCGGCTTGAAGGGCAGCGACTTGGCCATGCGGAAGCGCACCAGCTCGGCCAGCTCCCGGCGGGTCTTCGGTAGCGTGGCGAATCCCAGGAGCGCCACGCGCGCCACATCGTCCGGTATCAGGACCGAGATCCGATGGTCTCCCGGCCGCAGCGGGTGCAGCACCTCCTTGAGGGCGGTCCCGACCGCCTCCTCGTCCAGGATGTTGGGTTTCGTCAGCGAGACTTCGATCGCCCCGCCGGGGATCGGGCGGGTCTGCACGGTCTCCAGCCGCAGTCTGCCGCCCTTGCCGACGGCGCCCAGGCGGACGGCGGTGACCCGATCGGGCGCCAGCTCGACCGCAGCGAGGGGGTAGCGCGGCGGCAGCGGCTCCCCGCCGATCCGGTCGAACAGGTCCGAAAACTGCCGTTTCAGGTTCACGATCCCCGCTCCGCCTCCCGCACTACTCGACGAAAGTCACCTTGTTGATCTCGCGCAGCGTCGTCTTCCCCTCCAGGACGCGCTGCACCGCCGCCTCGCGCATGAACGTCATCCCTTCTTCCCTGGCCGCGCGCTTGATCTCCGCGGCCGACTTGCGGTCCAGGATCAGCTCGCGTATCCGATCGCTCATGTCCAGGATCTCGGCAATCGCCATGCGGCCCATGTAGCCCGTGCCGTTGCAGTCGATGCAGCCCTTCCCCTCGTAGAACATGTGGCCGGCGTGCTTCTTCGGGTCGATGCCGGACTCCTCCAGCATTTTCGCCGGGTGGCGCGCCTCGGTCCGGCAGCGCGAGCAGATGAGCCGCACCAGCCTCTGCGCGACGACGCAGTTGAGCGCCGACACGAAGTTGTACGGCTCGACTTTCATGTTCAGGAAGCGCCCCAGGACGTCCACCACGTTGTTGGCGTGGACCGTGGTGAACACCAGGTGGCCGGTGAGCGCGGACTGGATGGCGATCTGGGCCGTCTCCTCGTCCCGGATCTCGCCGACCATGATCTTGTCGGGGTCGTGCCGCAGGATCGACCGGAGCCCCCGGGCGAACGTCAGCCCCTTCTTCTCGTTCACCGGGATCTGGGTGATCCCGGGGAGCTGGTACTCGACCGGGTCCTCGATGGTGATGATCTTGTCCTCGCTGGAGCGGATCTCCGAGAGCGCGGCGTACAGCGTCGTCGTCTTGCCCGACCCGGTCGGGCCGGTCACCAGCACCATGCCGTACGGCTCGCGGATGAACCTGCGGAGCTTCTTCAAATCGTCCGGCATGAAGCCGAGCACGTCCAGGCGCAGCTCGGCGAACTCCTCGTTCACCGACTCCTTGTCCAGGATGCGGATGACGGCGTCCTCGCCGTGCACCGACGGCATGATCGACACCCGGAAGTCGATGGCGCGCCCCTTGATCTTCAGCTTGAAGCGGCCGTCCTGCGGTACGCGTTTCTCGGCAATGTCCAGCTCCGACATGACCTTGATGCGCGAGATGATCGAGGTGTGGAAGCGCTTGTCGATCGGGTCCATGGCGTTGTACAGGAT
>JACOUZ010000303.1 GCA_016177515.1 Acidobacteriota bacterium | reverse complement strand
ACGCCGCTGTTGCCGGAGCGGGTCATGACCTCGACGCGCCCGCCGGGGGGGACTCTGGCGCGCCAGGAGATCCGCCCCCAGCGGGCCACCGTCTGAGCGTCGCAGGTGGGGGAGAGATAAGATCCCGATTCGCTGCCGGCGGCGTCCAGGAGGTAGAGGCGCCCGACGTTGCTGCTGGCGGCGAACACCGTCTGGCTCTGACCGAGGGCGAGGGACGTCACCTGGGACTCGGGGAGGCGGGCCAAGAGAGTGCTCTGCTGCGCGTCGATCAGGATCCGGATCCGCCCCGGCTCGCCGGTGCCGACGACCGGACGCCCGGAAGGGTCGACGACCAGGGAATAGACGACCTCGCTCTGTGACGACCAGATCGCCGTCACGCTGCCGTCGGGGTCGATGCGGTAGACCTCGCTCCTGGGCTGCCCGGGCGCGGCCTGCGCCGGCGGGCCCGCCGCCGAGGCGGTCACGGTCACGGTGGCGGTCGGGCCCGGCTCGACCCCGGGGATCACGACCGGCGGATTCGCCGGGCCGCGGGAAGGGGCGGGCGTTTCCTGCGGGACGGCCTGCTGCGGGGTCGGCGGGACCGGCAGATCGCCCTCCTGGCCGATCGCCGCGGCGTAGATCACCCCCTTCGGATCGACGGCGATGGCGTTCATCTCGCGCAACCGCGAATCGAACAGGACGGTCGCCTTCCCGTCCGGCGTGACGCGGTAGAGCAGACCCTTGCCGTCGGTGCCGGCGAGGATGTTTCCCGAGAGATCGAACGCCAGGGACGCGACATGGAACTCCTCGCTGTCGAAGAAAACCTCCCCCTTCCCCTTGCCCGGGATGCGATAGATGATGCCGCCCTCGCCCGTGGCGGCGAAGAGATCCCCCTTCGGGCCGACCGCCAGATCCCAGATGTAGCGGTCCTCCGGCTCGTAGTTGACCTCGCCTTTGGCCTCGCCGGTGATCCGTTTGATCTTGCCGTTCGGCGAGGTGCCGGCGTACAGCACGTCGTCCCGATCCACCGCCAGGGCGTGCACCGCCAGATCGCCGGTCTCGTAGTAGAGCGAGCCGGCGGCTCCCTTCGGCACGCGGTAGATCTTGCCGCCATTGCCACCCCCGGCGTACAGCGTTCCCTTGCCGTCCACGACCTGCGACCAGAGGAACGGCTCCGACGCCTGCTCGAGGGGCGGGACCTTCAGGGGCCGCAGGGCAGGGGCCAGGATCAGCTCCCCGGTGGCCGCGACCGCCGCCCCCTCCGGCTTCCCTTTCTCGAAATCGTCGAAGGTCTCCAGCGTCCACAGGACGGGGGAGACCGCCAGGGCGGGGCGGGGGAGGGCGGAGAGGACGAGGGCGGCGAGGAAAAGCCTCCCCGGTCCGGCGCGTGACACCACGTCATTCCTCCACGTCGATGGTGAGCTGCTTGAACCCGGTGATCATGTAATCGGTGTCGAGTTTCTCCTCCGCGATCCCGCGGGACCAGATCCTCAGGTAGTTGCCGCGCGTCTGCGGCCGGACCATGACCTGCGCCACCGACGGCGGCAGGTTCGGCAGCCGCCGTCCCTGGAACAGGATGCCGTTGTCGGCGCGCGACAGCAGGGCGTAGACCTTGTCGTTGCCGCGCAGGTGATTGATCAGCCAGATGAGCTGCGCCAGGTCGCGGGGGTGGAAGTCGTCCCCGGTCTCCCCCTCGTCCTCGATGCGCGCCAGCGTCAGCCCGTCTCCCACCTGGAGGACGAGCCGGCCCGGCAGGACCTCCTCCGGGATCTTCATGTCGATCTGGCGGATCACCTCCGGGCCGCGGAACGGCTTGATGGCGGCGGACACCTGGACGGTCTCGCCCGCGCGCACGCGGTCCTTGTTGACCCAGGCGCGCTCGACGCGCGCCATCCTCCTTTCGTCGTGATACCCGAGGATCAGGTTGATGCCCTCGATGTGCACGGGATGGTATTCGTTGTTCAGAAGGAGCTGGGTGATGAACGCCACCGTGCCGGAGGCGTAGAGCGACGCCAAGTCGCCGGCGAACAGGTTTTTCAGCTCGATGTCCTCCTCGCCCGACACCTGGATGGTCGAGCCGGCCTTGTACGCCAGGGTCACCTCGCCGTAGTCCTTCTCCTCGTTGCTGAGGATGCCGTTCAGGGCGGCGTACAGCAGGTACGGCGCCAGGAAGGAGTCCTCGACGATGTCGAAGGCGTAGCGTTGCGGCCGTCCCATCTGGGGCTGCAGCTCGAGGCGGACCGGGATGAGGCGCGGCCTCTTGCCGAGATACCCGAACACCCCGGTGGCGCGGTCCTGGCGGAAGGCCCCGACCTCCTCGCCGGCCGAAGCGAACTTGAAGGACTCCTGCAGCGAAGGGAACAGCCCGTTGACCTGGGCGGTCGTCATGATCAGGTCGGTCGGCCCCAGGTTGAGAAGCGGGTGGCCGCAGGCCATCACACGGTCCTTCTCGCGATAGGTCACGGTGCAGATCGCGGCCATTTCGACGTCGCCCCGGACCAGCTTGATGCCGACCCCGGCGCCCGGGGCGATCTTCGCTTCCGCCGCGCCGGCCTGCGAGCGCGAGGCGGTGCCGCCCTGGACCGGCAGGAGCCCGGCGCTCGCCAGGGATGGCGCGAGCCGGTCGAGGGCCCGGACGGACACGCCGCTGAACAGGAGGGGCGTGGTGATCGGCGCCATGGGGGACGCTGCGGCTGCGCCTCCCGGCAGCAGTCTGTCGAAGTAGGAGGCGAAATGCTCCGTGAGCCTCGCCGGATCCTTCAGGAGGGAGAGCGGCCGCCCCGGCAGGCCCGCCATGGCGCGGCGCCCGCCCTGCGGCGACCCGGCCGGCGTCTCCTTCTCCTCGATCTGCAGCATCTCCTGGATCGGCGTCACGCCGGCCACCGGCTCGCGCGCAAAGCCCCAGGTGTAGGCGACCGCCCCCGCCAGCCGGTCGCCGAAATAGACCGGGCTGCCGCTCATGCCGCTCAGGACGCCGGTGTTCGCCAGCGGCCCGCCCGACAGACGCACCAGGATGAGATTGCGCTGCGGCGCCACGTGCTCGAGCGTGCCGATGACCTCGACCTGGAAGTCCTCGATGCGCGTGCCGCTGAAGACCGTCTTCCCCACGCCCTTCATCCCGGTCTTGATCTCGCTGAACGGGATGATCTCCTGGCCATGCGCCGGCAGCCCCAGCGCGGCCAGGAACAGGAAGAGGAACGCGCTATCGATTCTCGGGCTCCGGGATAAACGCTTCATTCGGATGAAGATAATAGCACAGCGCCCCGGGGGACGCAGGGCAGCCGGCGCGGTCTTTTCACAGGGCGCGGGCCGCGCTCAGCGTGCTGCGGCCCGCTCACATCATGGCCGGCTCGGGAATCCCCATGAGCTGGAAGGCGTGGCGCATCTGCCCGAGGAAGAGGTGGGTGAGCACGACGCGCGCCTGCTTCCAGCGGGGGTCCTGCTCCTGCATGACGGGGTACTTGTGGTAGAAGGAGTTGAAGCGCTGCGCCAGGTTGAAGGCGTACTTGGCGATCTGCGACAGCTCGAGCGTCTCGACCGCCTGGGCGACCGTCTCGCGGACGCGCGCGATCTGGGTCAGGAGCGCCCAGTGCTCCTCGGCCGCCTCGCCCGGAGGCAGGTCGAACGCCGCCTCCAGGGCCCACTCCGCCGCGATCTTCACGTCCGGCCCGCCGGCCTTCGCCATCTTCTCGAAGATCCCGCCGGCTCTTACCACGGCGTACTGGAGGTAAGGCCCGGTTTCCCCCTCGAACGACAGCGCCTCGTCGAAATCAAACGCCAGGACCTTGTTGCGGGTGAACTTGACCATCAGATAGCGGAGCGCCCCCACCGAGATGGCGCGCGCCAGGGCGTCGCCCTCCTCCGGAGCGAGGTCCGGGTTCCGCGTCCTCACTTCCGCACGCGCCTGCTTTTCCAGGGCGTCGAGGAGGTCGTCCGCCTTGACGCCCAGGCCCCGGCGGCCCGACATCTCGATGTAGGCGCGCCCCCTGTCCTCGCCGGAGAGGGCCACGCCCAGCCTCTCGGCGCTGGCCGGCGTCAGCGCCACCATCTCGTAGGCAAAATGGGTCGAACGGGCGGCCTGATCGGCGTGGCCGAGGGCCTTCAGGCCCTCGACGACGATCGCCTGCAGGTAGGCCTGGCGCACGTCGATGACGTTGTAGACCCGGGCCGCCCCGCCGAACGGCGGATGCGGCGTCACGCCCGGTCCCTTGGTGCTGGACCACGTCTGCCGGGAACCGGGCCCGGCGCGGAACGGCTCGTAGCGGAAATCGGCGTCGAGCAGTCCGAACTTCCAGAGCTGGTAGGCGATGTCCTTCCCGACGTAGGTCACCGTGCCGTTGCTGCGCACGATGATCTTCTCGCCCTCCTTGAGGTCGGCGAAGCGCGGCCCCTCGAGGGCCATCACCCAGCATCCTTCGCGCTCCCCCGACGCGACCCGTTCGATCGCCCGCCTTTTCTTGAGGAGTTCGAACGCCGTGTCCCAGAACCGGCAGGCCAGGATGTCGCTTTCCCAGGGCAAAAGGTCGTAGTGCACGCCGATGCGCGCCATCGTGTCGAGGTGGCAGTTGACGATGCGCCGGGCCACGTAGGCCGCCAGCCCGGAGTCCGCGCCCTCGCGCTCCTCCAGGTGCTTGAGGACGGAGGCGCGCCGGTCGCGCGTCTCCGGCCGGGCCTCGTACATCTCGGTGACCCGGGCGTACAGGTCCCAGCAGAAGGAGTCGAACTTCCCTGCGACCGCCTGCGCCTCCGCCAGCCCCTGCTTCAGGATCTCGCGGAAGCCGATCACGATGTCCGCCACCTGCACGCCGGTGTCGTCGATGTAATTCTGCACCTCGACCGCGTGCCCGAAGAAGCGCAGGCAGCGGGACAGCGTGTCGCCGAGGACCGCGTTCCGGAGATGGCCGATGTGCGCCGCCTTGTTCGGGTTGATGTTGGTGTGCTCGACGATGATTTTGCCCCGCTCCTCCGCCGCGGGAGGAGGCGAGGCGATTTCACGGGCCAGGGCCCGCGCCGCCGCGCCCCGATCGAGGTCGAAGTTCAGGTAGCCGGCGCCCCCGACGTCCACGCGCACCAGGCCGGGCAGGGGCGGGAAGGAGTCCGCCAGCTCCCGGGCGATCTGCCGCGGGGCGCGCTTCAGGCGCCGGGCCATCTCGAACGCGACCGGCGAGGCGAGATCCCCCATGCCCGGCTGCGGCGGGTATTCGACGGCGATCCGGTCCGGCGCCGCGCCGTAGCGGAGGTTCAGGAGGGTCGCGAGGGCGCGGGCGATTTCCTGCTTGATCGCTTCCAGGGCTCTCCTCCGGGGGCGGAGTATACAGACAAAAGGGAGTGCCGCAGGCGGGGATCGAATCGCGGTGTTCCCGTGGGAGCGTCCCGTAGGGCTCCGGGAACCACGGCCGATGGTCCCGCCCGCGATCGGCCGGCGTTTTCTCTTTCCGATAGAATGGGCCGATGGTTCCTGAGGCCCCCATGAATCTGCGCGTGGCCCGGCGCGCGCCGGCGTGGCTCGCCGCCGCGATCTGCCTGTGGTCGTGCGGTCCCGCCGGAGGGCCGGCCGCGCCCGGCGCCGGCAGCGCCGGATCATCCGCCGTGGGGCTCCCCGCCGCGTCCCTGGAAACCGGCCTGCAGCTCTTTCGCCGGGGGGATCTCAAGGGGGCCGAGCCGCACCTGGCCGGCGCCCTGAAGCAGGCGCCGCGCGACCGCCGCGTCCTGGAGGCGCTCGGCTCGATCTACGCGCGCTCCGACCGCTGGCGGCAGGCCGAGGAAAGCTTCCGGGCGGCCCTGGCGGCCGAGCCGTCGGCCATAGGCGCGCGGCTGGGCCTGGCCGCGGTGTGCATCGACACCGGGCGCTACGACGAGGCGAGGGCCCTGATCGCCGAAGTCCGGAGGCTCGACCCCGGCAACCCGGCCGCCCGGCTGAAAGGCGCCCTTCTGGATGTCCGTCTCGGGCGGACCGCGGAGGCCGAGGCCGGGGCGCGCGAGGCGATAGCCGGGCAGCCGTCGAGCGCCGAGGCCCACTACGTCCTCGGCCTGGCGCTCGAGCGGCGCGGGGCAATCGCCGAGGCGGCCGCGGAGATGCGCCGCGTCCAGGAGATCTCTTCCGCGCATCCCGGGGCGCTCAGCCACCTGGTCACCCTCCTGACGCGCCTCGGCCGGCCGGCGGAGGCGGCCCGCTGGCGCATGGCGCAGCAGGAGGCGCTGTCGCGCCTCCACGTCGAGGAGCGCGTGCGCGACCACCGGATCAAGGCCGTGGAAGCCTTCAACCGCGAAGACTACCCGGCGGCGCTCGGCGAGTTCCAGTTGATCGCCCGCGAGGACCCGGACGATCCCCAGGTGTACCTGCACCTCGGCTCGACCTACCTGGCCCTCGGCAACCCGGAGGAGGCAAGGCGCGCTCTCGATCGCTGTCTGGCCCTCGATCCGCGCAACGAACGGGCCCTCGCCGAGATGGGACGCCTGCACGCCCTGGCCAACCGCCTGGACGAGGCGATCGATTCGCTGCGGAAGGCGGTCGCCGTCAACCCCGAGTTCGCCGAGCCGCACTATTATCTGGCCGGCATCTACAGGGCGCGCGGCGAGACAGACCGCTACCGCGAGGAGATGAAGATCTTCGATGAGCTGCGCTCGCGCTCGCGGGGATCGGCTCTCGAGGTGCAGCCGGAGGGCGGCCCATGAAGCGCGCGCGTCTTGCGGCCCCGGTCCGCCTTGCCATTGTCCTCGCGGCGGGCGTCATCGCGGCGGGCTGCACGGAAGGCAGGCGCGGCGCCGCGCCCGGGGCATCGTCCGCCGCGGAGACCCCCGGCGCGGAGCCTTCAGCGGGCGATCTCCCCGCGCAGCCGGAGGGCGCTCGCTTCGAAGACGCCACGGCCGGGGCCGGCCTCTCGTTCCGCCACGTCAACGGCGCGACCGGACAGAAGTACATTCCCGAGACGCTGGGATCGGGCGTGTGCGTGTTCGACTACGACGGCGACTCCAGGCAGGACATCTATT
>JACOUZ010000302.1 GCA_016177515.1 Acidobacteriota bacterium | reverse complement strand
TGCGCGACCTCCTCGCCGGGGAGAAGCGCCGCCCCTTCTTCCTTTTCGAGCTTCGCCGCACCCGCCTGGTACCGCCTGCCGAGATGGGAGCCGCCGACCCGCGGCTCGACAGCCTGAAGAACTTCAACACGCCGGACGAGTACGAGAGTCTCGTGCGCAGCCTCGAGACGGCCCGCGGTCCCGGGAGGCGGGCGTGAACGTCCTTTTCGAGATGTACGGCGTCGCCCGGCTGCGGGCCGGGCTGGACAAGGTCCAGGTCAGCGCCGCGACGCTGGGGGCTGCCCTCGACGCGCTTGAGACCGCCTGCCCGGCTCTCGCCGGCGCTCTGATCGAGAACGGCCGGCTGGGCCCCCACTATCGCCTGTCGCTGAACGGCCGCGAGTTCGTCTCCGATCCCGATCGACCGCTGGCGGAGGGAGACACCTTGATCGTTCTCTCCGCCGAGGCGGGAGGCTGAGATGACCGCCGGCGGATACTGGGGCCGCTACCTGCGCGTCGACCTGACCACCGGACAGGCCGCGCCCTTCCCGCTGCCGGAAGAAGTGCTGCGGCGATACATCGGCGGGGTCGGCGTCGGCGCCTGGCTCCTGCTGCGCGAGGCGCCGCCCGGCGTCGACCCGCTGTCGCCGCAGGCACCGCTCATCTTCTCCTTGAGCCCCCTCGTCGGCACGCCGCTGACCACGTCGGCCAAGTTCGCGGTCGTCGCCAAGTCGCCCCTGACCGATCGGATCAACGACGCCCTGTCGTCGTCGCACTTCGCCATCGCCGCCAAGCGGGCCGGGTTCGACGCGCTGGTGCTGGTCGGGGCGTGCCGCGAGCCGTCGGTGCTGGTGATCGACGGCGAGGCTCTCGAAAAAGCCGACGCGGGGCCCGGGCGGGCCAGCGTGACGATCGAGGACGGCCGCGATTTGTGGGGGCTCTCGGCCTCCGAGGCCGAGATGCGCCTCAAGGAGCGGCTGCGCGCGCGCGGATCCGGCAGCGAAGCCCGCTACCACACGGCGGCCATCGGGCCGGCGGGAGAAAACCTCGTCCGCTTCGCCACCCTGTCGAACGACGGCCGCCACGCCGGCCGCGGCGGCCTGGGGGCGGTCATGGGTTCGAAGCGCCTCAAGGCGCTTGCCGTCCGTGGAGCCCGGTTCGTCCCCCTGGCCGATCCGAAGGCGGTCTACACGCTGGCGAAGGACCTCTCCGCGCGCTCCCTCGGCCCGGCTACCGAGAAGTACCGGGAGCTCGGGACGGTGTCGAACCTCGTGCTCTTCAACCGGCTCGCCGTCCTGCCGACGCGCAATTTCCAGGACAGCACATTCGAGGCGGCCGACTCCCTGTCGCCCGAGCGCCTGGCCGCCGCGCGGACGATGACCCGCTCGTCGTGCGCCGCCTGCACCATCGGCTGCGAGCACGTCTACGGAGTGCGCCGCGAGCCCGCAGACAGCGGCGCGGGGACGCAGGGCGGCGCGGGCGCGGCGCCGTTGTCCGGCGGCGGCGCGAGCCGGGAGGGCGGTCGCGCGCCCGCCCGCGCCGTGCGCATGGAGTACGAGTCGCTGTTCGCGCTCGGGCCGCTCTGCGGCGTGTCCGACCCCGACGCCGTCCTGGAGGCGGCGGCCCTGTGCGACGAGCTGGGCCTCGACACCATCTCGGCCGGCGGCACGATCGCCTTCGCCATGGAATGCGCCGCCCGCGGCCTGATCGGCAAGGAGAGATTCCCCGCGGCGCCGCCGCTCGAGTTCGGCAACGCGGCCACGGTGCACGCGCTCCTGCGCCTGATCGCGCGGCGCGAGGGGATCGGCGACCTGCTGGCGGAAGGGAGCCGCCGGGCGGCGGCGGCGATCGGCGGCGATGCGCCCGACTTCGCCCCGCACGTGAAAGGGCTCGAGATTCCCGGCTACGAGCCGCGCGCCCTGCAGGCGATGGCGCTCGGGTTCGCGGTCGGCAGCCGCGGCGCCGACCACAACCGATCGAGCGCCTACGAGGCGGACTTCTCGGAGGCGGGCAACCGCATGGCCGGCGACGCCGGCACCGCCCGCCGCGCCGCCGCGACCGAGGACCGCGCCGCCCTCATGGACGCCCTCATCCTGTGCAAGTTCCTGCGCGGCGTCTTCACCGATCTCTTCCAGGAGGCCGTGCCGCTCCTGCGCGCCGTCACGGGCTGGGACGTCACGGCCGACGAGCTCCGCCAAGCCGCGCGCCGCATCGTGGTCACGCGCAAATGGTTCAACGAGCGCGAAGGCTGGACTCCGGCCGAGGACACGCTGCCGCGCCGCTTCCTGAGCGAGCCGCTGCGCCAGGGCGCCTCGGCTGGCGCCACCCTATCCCCTTCCCGGCTGGCGGAGATGATCGAGGCCTACAACCTCCACCGCGGCTTCACCGCGGACGGCCACGTGCCGGAGGGCTTGCGCCGGACGTTCGGGATCGAGGGCTGAATAGAGCAACCCCTCACGACCGCGATACGCAGGAATATCCCGGGAAATAATCAGGAAAAATTCTCATCGGGTGGAGATGTATCGACTATCATGTCAAGCCTCTAACATAAAGTATGTCAATATATTAGATTGAATGACTACAATAATT
>JACOUZ010000295.1 GCA_016177515.1 Acidobacteriota bacterium | reverse complement strand
TCGGGTCCGCCGGCGGGCAAGTCGGCTGGATCACGAACACGTCCGTGCCCCGCACGTTCTCCAGGATCTGGCAGTAGGCCTCGCCGTCCGCAAACCGGCGACACTCGGTCCTGCCGAGCGGGATTCCCAGGACGCGGCAGATCTCCCCGGCAAGGGCCGGGTGCGCGCTTCCCGAAAAGACCTTCAGATCGTTCATGTCGCTGCCGCTCATCGTCCCGCCCCGCGCTCCCGCCCGGCGCCGCCTCGCGCGCCCGATGGTTGGGGCGGGAGGATTCGAACCTCCGGTCCTGGATCCAAAGTCCAGTGTCTTACCGCTTGACGACGCCCCAACAGTCCGCTCCAGGTTTCGTCCGGGTCTAGGCAGGGGTGGAATCGTCCGGTTGGATGATGGTGGCCCGTTCGTGGTCGGCCGATTCTTCGGGATCGTCGCCCGCCCCGGTGGCCGGACGGGACGCCCCGGAGCCCGGGTGCGCCAGGACCTCCCTGTACCGCGCCAGCACCTTGTCCTCGATCTTCTTGCGCGTGTCGTTGTTCAAAGGATGGGCGATGTCCCTGAACGTGCCGTTCTTTCTCTTCTTGCTGGGCATCGAGATGAAAAGCCCGCTGTTCCCGTTGATGATTTTGATGTCGCTGACCACGAAGCAGTCGTCAATGATGATCGATACGAACGCCTTCAGCTTCTCTTCCTCGACGGGAAAGACCCGGACCTCGGTGATTTCCATGGCCGGCGCCTCCCTTCGATCAGGGATCGTTGCTTCGTCAGTCGAACCCTGCGCGTCTACGATACTCCTGCCGGTTGATGGGAGCGCACCGCGCGACCGCAATCCCGGACGTGCTCATCTCAGCCAGGGCCCGCTCCATCGCCGCGGGACTCCTGAAGATTCCAAAGACAGCCGAGCCGCTCCCGGTCTTGGCGGCGGCCGACGCCCCGGCGGCCTGCAGGCGGTCCTTAATGGGCCCGATGGCAGGACACAGCGCGCACGCGTAAGGTTCCAAGTCATTCCCCGCGCGCACCCAAGCCTCAACCTCCTGCGGGAGGTTGTCCTTCGGGGTGGGCTTGAAACGAGGCATACTACTGATTTTCAAGGCAGATGTCAACGGCGCCGCGACCCGCCCGTAGACCTCCCGGGTGGAAACCGGCACTCCCGGAAAGACGATTAACACCTCGTAGCCTGAAAGATCGGCCAGAGGGTGGACTTCCGTGCCGGTTCCGGTGACCAGCGCCGTGCCCCCCGTCAGAAAGTAGGGCACGTCCGATCCGATCGAGGCGGCGAGGTCGGTGAGATCCGGGTCGGACGCAGCGAACCCGCACAGACGCGCGAGGCCAACGAGCGCCGCGGCCGCATCGCTGCTCCCCCCTCCCAGCCCGGCGCCGGAGGGGATCCTCTTCTCGAGGCGGATGCGCACGCCGCGAGGCCCGCCAGCGGGCCGGTCCAGGAAGGCAGCGGCCGCCTTCCAGACCAGGTTCTCCGGTCCTCGGGGCACGTCCGGGACGTCAACCTCCAGGAGAATCCCGTGGGCAGTCCGTTCCAGCGTCAGGGTGTCGTGCAGACTGATCGACTGGATCGCCGATTCGATCAGGTGATAGCCATCCGGCCGGCGGCCTGTGATCCTGAGATTGAGGTTGATCTTGGCGTGCGCCCTGACGGCGATCCGGGTCAGTCCCCCGGATTCGGGTCTTGCGCCCCGAGAAGGCCCTGGCTGTCCCGGGTGTGGGCCGGCGCGCGTTCCCGGAATCCCTCCGGGATTTCCGGTGCGACGATCTCCTCGGAGATGTTCCTGGCCCACGGACCCTCCACGGCGGCGAGTGCCACGGCCGCCCCCTTGCGAGGCAGCCGCACGCGGATCTGCCGTGGCCAGCGAGGGCCGAGGCTTTTTTCATAATCGCCGTACTCGACTTCGAGGATGATAGCACCGCTGATCCCCTCGCGCACGACGGCGGACAGCAGGGTGCCTCCGCGCTCCGCGCAGCGGGCCTGGTAGCGCACCTCGCCGGGAGGGCAGGTCACCTCGTACCACGCCACGGTGCGTCCGAACGTGGCCGCCGGTCGGGTCTGGACCTCGACGCGCACCGCCTCCGGAGGGCACATCGGCCGCCCCGTGAACAGGGCGACGACACCTGCCGGATCCAGCGGCACACCGAGCAGGCCCTCCAGCGCGCGCGCCGAGGGCTCGGCCCTCTCGTACACCCGCTCGGACGGCCGCAGCGCCAGCGCCGAATCCCGGGACGCCGCGACCACCAGGCGCGGCCCTCCTGCCGGCCCGAAGAATTCCAGCCGCAGCCGGTCGGGCGGCAGGAGCGTCACCGCCAGCCGGAAGCGGCCCTTCCCTTCCGGACCTTCCGATTCCCCGCGAAAGAGAGCCTGGTAACCGGGCGACACCGAGAGCGCTGCCTCGGAACCGGTGGCGGGGGAATGCCCGGTGGCGCAGCCCGCACCGGCGAGACAGAGGGCCAAAAGGCCCGCCCGGGCCGCCTGTCCCCCGAGGGTGCGCACCCTGTTCATGGCGTCATGGGCCGGGCCAGCTCGATCTTGAGGATCTTCCTGCGCACGCGCTCCGGCTCGTCATGCCCCGCGTCGAGGGCGGCCTGCCATTCCCGCACCGCCTCCTCCTGCCTGCCGGTCTCCTGTAACAGGTCGCCCAGGTGCTCGCGTATCATCGGATCGGAGCCGTCGGAGCGCAGCGCGGCGCGCAGATGCTCCTCGGCCTCCGCGTACTGCCCCATCCTGAACTGGGCCCACCCGAGACTGTCGAGGTAGGCGGCGCTCTTCGGATCGATTTCCAGGGCGCGCCTGACGTATCCGAGCGCCTCCGTCAGCTTCACGCCCCGATCCGCCAGCATGTATCCGAGGTAGTTCAGCGCCATGGCGTTCCTGGGATTGACCTGGATCGCCCTGGCCAGCGACCGCTCGGCTTCCGCCACCTTTCCCAGACGCTCAAGCGCCGCGCCGCGGGCGAAAAGGAGCGCGTCGTCCCCGGGGTGACGCCCGGTCCCCTCCTTGAGAAGGGTGTCGGCCGCGGCGTAGCGCTTCTGCCGGAGCAGCGCCTCGGAGATGCGGGCATACGCCGCGGCCGAACCGCGCGCGCCCTCGATGACATTCTTGAAGTGAGCGCGCGCGCCGGCGTCGTCTCCCGAGGCGACCAGGACCTCGCCGCTGAACACCTTGACATCGAGCTCGTCCGGGAACCGTCGCTCCGCCTCCATGACGACCCTGCGGGCCTCGTCCGGCCTGCCTCCGAGCAGCCGGGCGCGGGCCAGGAGCAGGAAGAGCTCCGGGCCGGGCTCGCGGGCGGAATCGAGCGCCTGCACGAACGATTCGCCGGCGGCGCCGTACTGGCGCCCGTCCAGCTGCAGGACACCGATCTGCGAGTGCGCCAGCGCCAGGATCGAGGCCTCCCTGTCGGTCACCACTCCCCGGCCGCTCACCAGGTCGATGATCTCCCGGTACCCGTCGAGGGCCCTCCGGGTCTCCCCCTCCTTCTGCCACAGGCGGGCCATCTGGAAGCGGGCCTCGAGGTTTGCCGGCTCTTTCCGGATCAGTCGATCACACGCGCCAATCGCCTCATGAATCTCCCCCACTCCCTCATAGGCCTGCGCCAGGGCCAGCAGGCCCCGGGAATCCGCCGGATTCAGGGCCTGGACCCGGAGGAGCTCCCCGATCGCCTCCCGGTGCCGGCCGGCCAGGAGATGGAGGGAGCCGATGCGGGCGTGCAGGTAGGCCGAATCGGCGACGCGCTCCAGGAGCGCCGAATACAGCGCGATGGCCTCGTCGTACCTGTTTTCGTACTCGAGGACCGCCGCCAGGGCGTCCACCGCCTCCAGGTTGCCGGGGGCGCGCTCCACAACGCGGGACAGGACGGCCTTCGCTTCCGCGGTGCGGCTGGTGCGGGCATAGATCTTCCCCAGGAGCAGCGACAGCGACGGCTCGAGCGGCTGCCCGCGGCCGAAATCCAGGAGCGTCTCGCCGGCCTCCCGCAGGCGCCCAGTGTGGTAGTAAAGCTCTGCGAGGGCCCTGCACGCGTCCTCGTCCGCCGGATTCGCCCGCAGGGCGGAGCGGTATCGCCCGATCGCCTCTCCGATCTCGGCCTCGGCATCGCCGCCTTCACGGGCGCGGCTCAGGTGGATGTCGCCGAGAAGCCTGTGGGCCTGGGCCGACTCCGGATCCGCCGCCACCACCCTCTCGGCCAGGGCGGAGGCGCCCGCCAGGTCACGCAGCGAGAACTTGAGCTGGGCCAGCTCCAGCAGGAGGGAGGGCGACGAATCCGTCCGGGCGGCGTTCTCGAGCTGCTCGAGAGCATGGAGGTAATCCCGCTCGAGGATCAACTGTTGCGCCAGAGAGTAATGGTAGTAGGCCTCGGGTTGCGCGGTGTTCCTGCCTGGAGTCCCCCCGGCGGCGAGCACCCTGCCGGCCGGGACCACAAGCAGGATGGAGGCGAGAAGGCGGGACGCACCGGAGCGGCCGGCTGTCACGGACGCGCCCATCCCGCCGGCGGCTCGTCGAAACGCGCCTTGAGGCGTTTGGTCATCGGGCTGATCGAAACATTGAGGTTCCTCTGCTCCTTCGGCCGGAAGTCTCCCTGGATTCCGACGATGTCGTCGAAATCCTTCCCGGAGACGACCCGGACTTCCACGCGGTGGCTGCCGGGCGGGATCCCGATCGTGCGCATGAACCGGGTCTTGCCGGATGGACTCTTGAGTTTCTCTTCCAGGAGCGGCGAGCCATCCAGCCGGACCTCGATGCGGCCGGAATCGAAGCGGTGCTGCAGACTGAGCCGGAGACGGGCGGCCTGGACAGGCACCGTGTCCGGCGGCCCGGGAACGGCCCCCAGCCCGGCGAGAGCGCCATCGGGCGACTTCTCGAGCCGTCCCGAAGAGGCTGGTGAAGTCAGGAGCCCGAGGGGTTGCGATCCCGCCCGGCCGGCCGGCGAACGGTACAGCAGAAACGGAGCCGATGCGAGCAGCACCAGGCAGACAAGAAAGGCGACCCAGCCGATGCCGAAGGGGGAGCCCCCCGGGGCGAACAGCCGTGCGAATCGCGGCGCCAGAAAGGTGATGCCGCGCGCTCCCCCGGAAGCCGGCTCGGACGCCTGTCCCTGCGCATCCTCACGTGACACCAGCGTGGGCGGCGTCGACTGCTCCGCCGATGAGCGCCACTCGGCCACGGCGGCCTTCAAGTCCGCGGCCAGATCCTGGCAGCGCGCATAGCGGTCCCTGGGGCTCTTGGCCACTGCCTTGCGCATGATCCGATCGAAGGAGGGACGAAGGGCGGGGTTGAGCTTGGACGGGGGAGGAGGGTCGATGTTCACGACCTGGTAGGAAATGGCCGTCACGCTTTCGCCGACAAACGGCTTTTCCCCGGTCAGGAGCTGGTACAGGATGACCCCCAGCGAGAACTGGTCCGTGCGCCCGTCCACGTCCCCCCCAATCACCTGCTCCGGAGACATGTAGTTCGGCGTCCCGAAGAACTTCCCCGGGCGGGTCATCCCGCCGGCCACCAGCCGGGCAATGCCGAAATCCAGGATCTTGGGCTGGCCGCTCTCGGTCAAGAGGATGTTGGCCGGCTTGATGTCGCGATGCACGACGCCGCTTTCGTGGGCGTAGTCCAGGGCCTGCGCCAGCTTCTCCACGACGTCGGCCGCCTGCAGCAGGGGCAGGCGGCCCCCTCCGGCGAGAAGGTCGTGCAGGTTGGTGCCGGTCACGAACTCCATGGCGATGTAGGCGTCCTCCCCCGGGGCTTTCTCGCCCACGTCGTATATGGTGACGATGTTCGCATGGTTGAGCCGGCCGGCGACCTGGGCCTCGTGGTAGAACCTCTGCAGGAACTCCTCTTCCTCTCCCGGACCGAGAGGGAAGGCGAAGGCGATCGTCTTGAGCGCCACGACGCGCCCGATCCTCGGATCGCGGGCCTTGTAGACGAGACCCATCGATCCGCGGCCGACCTCTTCGAGGATCTCGTACCGTCCGATCGTCTTCGGCATGCCCATCAGCCTGCCCGACTCTCCCCGGCCCCGATCCGGCCGCGGCGACCGGAAGCCCGCACAGTCCTCACCCCGCGCGCCATCCGGAGAAGGCCGCGGGTCCGCGCCTCAATATAGGCCCCATGGCCGGAATCGTCCAGAAATGCGGACGGGGTTCCTCGGAGATCTAGGCGGCCTGGCGGCCGGCCGGACGCGACACGCCTCGAAGGTACTCGATCGCCCTTTTCAACTGTGGGTCGTCCGGATCCGTGAGGCGGCCGTCGAGCTGCAGGTCGGGCTCTATCCCCTGTCCGTGCCACTCCTTGCCCGAGGGGGACTCGAACTTCCCCGTGGACAGGAAGATGCCGTCCCCGTGCTGCAGCGGCAATAGCGCGCGCACCGTCCCGTCCCCCCAGGTGCGCCGGCCGACGATCGGTGCGCTGCGGCCGTCGCGCAGGGCGGCGGCCAGGACCTCGCAGGCCCCGGCGGTCCCCTCGTCCACCAGGACCACGAGCGGACCGTTCCAGGCGCTGCGCCGGCCATCGGCCTTGAAGGACTTGTCTCCGTCATAACGGTCGGCCACGGTGACAATCGTCCCCTGGGGGATGAACAGGCTCGCGGCGCCGATGCTCTCGGCCAGCCCCTCCGAGGCGCAGCCGCGCAGGTCGAGCAGGAGCCGCCCCGCGCCTCTTTTCCTGAGGCCGGCAATCGTCAGGTCCAGTCTCTTCGCGTCCCCCGCCTGCAGGGAAGGCAGGCTCACCACGCCCGCATCGGGCGCCTCGAACATCCCCGAGGGCGCCGGCTGTGCTATCAGCCTGCGGAGCAGCGCAATCGACTTTCGCCCCGCCGTCGCGAGCGGGCTGACATTCAGGCTCACCCGCGTCCCCGGCTTGCCGCGCAGCGCCCGGGCCGCCTCCCACACTCCCATGTGGCGCGTCGATCGGCCGTCGATCGTGACCACCACGTCCCCCGTCCGCATCCCGGCCTCGGCGGCCGGCGAGCGAACTGCCACCGACACCACGACGAGATAGCCGCGCTTCTTGGAAAGGGTCAGGCCGGCGCCGGCGGGACCGCCCGTGTCCCCCCGGAAGGCCTTCTCGTACTGGGCGGCGGTCAGGTATTCGTTGGCCGGATCGAGCGACTCCAGCATGCCGCGGTAGGCCCCCTCCATCAGGCCGTTCAGCTGCACGGGCTGGACGTAGTTGTGCACGATGAGATAGAGCGCCTCATTGAAGAGCTTCAGATAACTGTAGGTGCCCTCCACCGCGACGACCCGCCCCATCAGGGCGCCGGAGACGCTGAACAGGACGAGCGCCGTGGAGAGGACGAGCATCAGTTTTCTGTCGGCCTTGATTTTCATCGAGCCTCCCATCCTCAAGGATCTTTGCGGGATTCCCTGGTCACGCGGGGCGCCGGGATCTTGCGGCCGGCCACGCTGCCGGGCGCTCCCCGCAACCACCCGGCCGGGTCCTCCGGCCTGCCGGCGTGGCGGATTTCGAAATACAGCCCCGGTTGCTCGAACGATCCGCCTTCGCCGGAGCGGGCAATCACGTCGTCCCTCCGGACATCCTGGCCGGCGGCCACCAGCCGCTCGTCCACGTGCCCGTAGACCGAAAGGTAGGCGTCGCCGTGATCGATGACAACCATCTGCCCGTAGCCCTTGAACCAGTCGCTGAAAACGACGCGGCCGTCGAACACCGCCCGCACCTCCGCTCCCGGCGGCGCCGCGATGTCGACGCCGGGATGGGGCACGACCGTGCTGAACCGCGGATGGCGCATGTTGCCGAAGGGCACCGCCAGGCGGCCCCGCGCGGGCCAGTCGAGCAGGCCGTGGAACCGGGCAAAGCCCAGCGACGGAACCGCACCCGAGGGGGTGGGACGGGAGAGGCGATCCAGCAGGGATCGGATCTCCTGTTCGACGCGAACCAGATCCCCGAGCATCTCCTTCTGCAGGGATTGCCGGCGCTGCAGGCCCGCCAGGATCGACTGTCTGCTGCCGCGCGCCGCGCGCAGGTCGCGGGCCTTGCCTTGCAGAGCCGCCTGAAGCGTGCGCAGCGATTCGCCCTGCGCCGCCAGTTCGAGGAGGGCCTGGTCCAGGCGGCGGCGATCGGACCGGTACTCCTCGACGCGCCGCGCCTCCGAGAGGCTCAGGGCCTCGATCGACCGGTAGCCCGCGGCAATCTGCGCCGGCGCCGAGGCAGCGGCCACCACCCGCAGGTAACGGGCCGGCCCGATCTTGTAGGTTTCCCGCAGGTATCGGCGCAATTCCCCTTCGGTCCTCGCCAGGCTCTGCTCCAGGCCGCGCGCCTCCAGGCGCGTCTCCTGCTCGCGGGCGGAGGTGCGCCGGAGGTCGTCCTTGAGCGCCTCCGCCTCGCGCGACAGAAGCGCCATCCTGAGATCGAGCTCTTCGATCGACTCGAGAACGGTGCCGGCGCTCTCTTCGATCTCCAGCAGTCGGACCTTCAGCTCCTCGATTTCCCGGCGCACTCGATCGAGCCGCCCCTCCTCCTCCTGCCGCCTCGTCTCCTTGTGGAGGGCGGCCTCGTCTCCCGGCGCGCCCAGGGATGGCGCCGGCGCCCCGCACCAGGCGAGCACCAGAATCGCGGCCGCCGGGAGACGCCTCGACCCCGGACTCGGGCGGGCCCTGCGCGCGCGGTCAGCGCAAAAGAGAGCGACCATCGATTCCTCCGGCCGGCGGCACTCCGAGCAGGGCCAGGACCGTCGGGTAGATGTCGGCGATGCCGGGGTCGCCGTCCAGGAGGAGGGCACTGCTGAACAGCACCCCCGGAACAAGGGCCGGGTCGTTGGAGCAGTGGTCCCCGCTCCACGCCTTCAGGTTGTCCTCGAACACCTGAGGAGGCACTTCACCGAGGGCCGTCTGCCAGCCGATCCGGTAGTGGGCGCCGTTGGCCGCCCGCAGGTCCGGAATCAGGCGCGGGTCGTATCCGGAGTAGATCTCCTCGCGGCGGTAGACGCGAGCCACCGGCTTCTCCCCGGTCTCGACATCGACGAGTTCCTCGAGCTTGCGGGCGATCGACGCGCGCGTTTCCTCGTAGTCACGCCCGGGAACGACGCTCCCCTGCGGCTCCCGCCCCATGAGATTGATATAGATGTTCCCGAGACCCATGGCGTACGCCCGGGTGCGCGACCAGTCCACGTAGCGGAAGAATTCCCCCAGCTCGCCCTTGTCGAACAGGTCCTCCAGGGTCTTCCCGCCGGTCGAGGTCCCCTGCCTCAGGGTCATGAAGCCGTTCTTGACCAGCCAGGTGTTGTAATTGATGCCCCGGCGAAACGACGCGAACCCGTGATCGGAGCAGACAATCAAGGCGGTCTTGGGGCCGATTCGCTTCAGGGCCTCGCCGACGATTCGATCCATGCGCTCGTACGCCTTGGGGATCTCGGAGGCGTACACCTCCGCGAGGCGGGCGTCGAACAGCGGGTGCCCGGGATCATGCAGGCGCCAGAGCATGTGGCCGACGCGATCGGTGAAGTCGAACACCTGCACGTAGAGGCGGTCATCCCCCTTCTCGAGGAACCGCCGCATCATCTCCTCCTGCTTCCCGGCCGTCGCCTCCATGTCCTCCAGGAAATGCCTCTCGTCGGTCAGGCCGGACGGCAGGGACCAGGTGTCGATCGGCCAGCCAAGCGTCTTGAACAGGCCGAACTCCCGCACCAGGTCGCGCGCGAATGAGCGCGGCTGCGTGAACGGTACCGGCTGGCTCCGGGGATGGAAGTTCAGCGGGGTGGCGTACAGCTTGAGCTCGGGCTCGAGTGACAGGAGCTTGAAGCGGATGATCCCCGTCAGGCCTGCCAAAAGATCCACGACCGGGTTGACGGAGACCGGCACCACGAACCAGTCGCTCCAGGATCCAGGGCGGAGCGTCTGGCGGGCCCCGGCGATTTCAATCGTGGCGCTATCGGAGCTCGCCTCGATCCGGAACGGCACGTCCAGGCGGCGGACCACTCCCCGTTGCGCCAGCCGCTTTTCCGCAGCGGATCGCGCCTCGGCGCGCGCCGGCCCCTGGAGCCCGCTCGCGGCGTCCTCCACCACGTAGTCGTAGAACGGCTGGTTCAAAGGCCCGACGATGACCGTCTCGATCGTCCCGCGACTCGACCCCAGGCGCACGATTTCGACGCTGAACTGGTTGTCCTTGAGAGACAGAGTTTCATCGGAGGTGTAAAAGGACGGCGATCCGATGCGGCCGCGCATGTCGGGAACTCCCAGCCCGGAGAGCATCCACTCGTTGTGATGGTCCTCGGCCGGAAACGTGGTCGGCACGTTCATGACCTTGACCCGGAGGCCCGCATCGGCGACCGCGGACCAGAATGGCACCCCCTTGCGGGGATTGGTGGCGCTCGGCACCTCCCGGGGCAGGTAGCGGGCCGCCACGAATCCCAGCGCGCCGCCGGCCGCCGCCGCGGCCACGGCCGCCCACCCCAGCGCGGTCAGGATCCTGCGTCGCGCCAGAAACACCGCCGCCGCGACCACGATGCCCGCCGCCCCCGCGGCGATCGTTCCGATCACGACCTGGTTTTTCGCCCCGAACAGCAGCGGTTTCCGCCCGACCCTGATCATCGCGAATTCGGGAAGGTAGGTGCCGTCCGTCCGGCGCAGGAAATCGAAGATCTCGGTGCGCCCCGGATTCAGGCCGGTGGTGAACGAGGCCCACGAAACGGGCGTCTGGGGTGGGTTCGTCGGACGCAGCGGCGAGTAGGACCCTTCGGCCCGCAGGCGCGACAGGTTCGGCAGCCTGCCTTCCTCCATGTAGCGCTCGACCAATGCGGCGTCCGCTCCGTCAAACCCGAGGATGACGACCCTTTCGTATGGCGCCGCTCCGATCAGAAACACCGCGAGCGGCAGGAGCAGGACAGGAAGATCCGGCCTCCCCGGCGGGAAACGGTTTCTGAAGCGCCACCATCCCAAAGCGAAGATCCTCCGATGGGTCAACAAGATACCGCGTGCGCCCCCAGGCGCAAATTATAGGTCAAAAAGTGTGACCCTTCAACGTTGATCCCCCGGAGCAATTCCGCTAATATCGCCCGGCCCTACACGGGTTCGGGGCGCTAAGTTCCCTCACTCCTTGATGTTCCACCAGGAAGCTGGCCGTGATTGAGAGACTCGCGTCCAAGCCGGAAAAACTGGTGGTGGGCGTCATGTCGGGCACCTCGGCCGATGGCGTGGACGCCGCCCTGATCCAACTGCGCGGCAGCGGCGACCAGCTCACCTGGCGCTTCCTGCGGCACGAGACCCTGCATTACTCGGTGAAGGTGCGCGATCTGATCCTGCGCTGCTGCGATCCCGGGGGTGGCGACGCAGCGTCCCTTTGCCGGCTGAACGTGCTCCTGGGAGAGTTGTTCGCCCGGGCCATCCAGCACGTGGCCGAAAAGGCCGGCATCGACGCGGCCTCCATCGATCTCGTGGGTTCGCACGGCCAGACGGTGCAGCACCTGCCGGTCCCGGTGACCATCACCGGCATCCCGGTGCGCGGCAGCCTTCAGGTCGGCGAGCCGGCGGTCATCGCGGAGCGAACCGGCATCACGACCGTGGCCAATTTCAGGGCGCGCGATCTGGCGGCCGGCGGACAGGGGTCCCCGCTCGTCTCGTTCGTGGACTTCCTCCTGTTTCGCAACCGATCGCGCGGCCGGCTGGTGCTCAACATCGGCGGCGTCGCCAGCCTGACGGCTATCCCCGCAAGCGCGCCGGCCGACCGCGTCATTGGCTTCGATACCGGTCCGGGGAACATGGTGATCGATGGCCTGGTGTCGCACATGACCGGCGGCCGCGAATCGCTTGATCTCGGCGGGCGATACGCCCGCGGCGGCCGGGCCTCCGACGACCTCCTGGCGCGCCTTCTCGACCACCCCTATCTGCTGCTGCCGCCCCCCAAGTCCTGCGGCCGGCAGGAATTCGGCCGTCCGTTCCTCGACAGCATCCTGAAGGAGAACGGGACGCTGCAGCCCAAGGACCTGATCGCCACCGCGACGCGCTTCACCGCCGAGTCGATTGCCTTCGCCTGCAGGAGGTACGTGATGCCGCACAACGTGTTCGAGGAGGCGATCGTATCGGGCGGGGGGGCGCGCAACGCTTACCTGATGGAGCAGCTGCGCGCGGCCATCCCCGAGCTGTCGATCAAGGAGAGCGACGAGTACGGCCTGCCGGCGGCCGCCAAGGAGGCGGTGGCCTTCGCCATTCTGGCGAACGAGACCCTGCACGGCCACGCCGGCAACCTGCCTGCCGCAACGGGCGCGGCGCATCCCGTGGTGCTGGGATCCATCGTCCCCGGCCGGCTCTCCTGATGGCGGCAACAGAGGTGACCGTGGCGAGACGGACGGAAGACAGGCGTCTACCCCAGGCGCCGGCCCAGCACGGTTTCGACAGCAGTCAGTGGAACCGCCCCCGAGCGCACGACGCGCGGCGGATCGGTCGTCAGGTCCAGGACGGTGGAGGCCTGGCCGCCCTGCGTCGGGCCGCCGTCGATGATGAGCGCCACCTTCCCTCCCAGCGCCCGGCGGACCTCGGCCGCGGTCATCGGGGCGGGCTGCCCGGAGAGGTTCGCGCTGGTGGCCACGATCGCCGACTCGAATGCACCGGCCAGGGCGGCCGCGACGGCATGCGGCGAGATACGGATTCCGACCGTGTGTCCGTTGCCGAGCAGGCGTGGCGGCAGGGAGGGCGAGGCGGGCAGGACGAGGGTCAGGGCGCCCGGCCAGAAGGCGCTGGCCAGGCGTTCCGCCGAATCGGAGAACTCGCGCACGCTCTCGAGCACCGCTCGCCTGTCGGCGGCGATCAATGGCAGGGCCATGCGCTCCGGCCGGCCCTTCGCGACGAATATCGACTCCACGGCCGCCGGGTTGCGCGGGTCGGCGCCCAGCGCGTAGAAGGTCTCCGTCGGATAGGCGACCAGCTTCCCCTCCCTGAGAAGGTCGGCCGCCCGGCGGATCAGGGCGGAATCGGGATGCTGCGAATCGATCCGCTGCTGCTGCCGCATGCTCTCTCCCCGGGCATCATCTGGTGAGGGGATCGACTATACCCGATCCGGGCTCCGGGGGCCTGCCCGAGCGTTCGGCCGGGGCGCTCTCGTGACTGCCGCCGTTCGTGTCGTCGACAGCCAGCAGAACGCCGCCGTGAAGCGGGCCCGCGCGCTCGAGCGCGACCGCGCCCTGCGGGAGCGCGAAGCCACCTACCTGGCCTGGGGAGTGCACCTGGCGCAGGAGGCCCTCCAGTGCCGGGCCCCCCTGCGGCAGGCGTTCGTCGGGCCGCGCCTCGCCGAATCGCGTCCGGGAGCGGGGCTCCTGCGCCGTCTGCTCGCCGCCGGCGTTCCGATCATACAGGCCACCACGCGAGTGCTGGATTCCATCATCGAAGGGTGCGGCGATCAGGGCATCCTTCTGCTCGCGGTGCGCCCCCGGGCCGACCTCGCGGCAATCCTCGCCCCTCCTTCCTCATTGATCCTCGCCACCCATGGCGTGCAGGATCCCGGCAATCTGGGGTCGATCATCCGAAGCGCCCGGGCCCTCGGCGCGGGAGGGCTCGTCGCCCTGGAAGGCTCGGCCGATCCGTTCGGGAGCCGCGCCGTGCGGGCTGCCATGGGGGCCCAGTTCACGCTGCCGGCCGCCAGCGCCACGACCGCCGCCTTTCTTCGCGTGGCCGGGGCCGCGCGGCTGCAGCTGGTGGCGGCCGACCCGGAGGGCGCCCTGACCCCGACCGGCGTCGACCTGGCCTGCCCCACCGTCCTGCTCCTGGGGAACGAGGGGGCCGGCCTGCCGGAGGAGCTCCTGCGCGCCGCCCACCGGCGCGTGCGCATTCCCATGGCGCCCGGCGTCTCGTCGCTGAACGTGCACGCCGCCGCGGCCGCCCTCCTGTACGAAACGGCCCGCCAGCGCGGCTTCTCGTTCTCGCGCCCGTGATCCGGGCGAGATGCCGGCGGAATGACGTCAGGTCTCGCTGCGCGCGCGCCCGGAACGCGGCCGGGACGTCGAGAGATGCTGATCGCGCGCCAGCGGCAGGGTGAAGGTGAACACCGTCCCCTGGCCGACCTCGCTCCGCACTTCGATGCTGCAGCCGTGAAGCCGCAGGATGTCCCGGACGATCGACAGGCCGATGCCGGTCCCCTCGTACCTGCGCCTGGAGCTGGAGTCAGCCTGGTAGAAGCGCTCGAAAATCTTCTCCAGAGCGTCGGCCGGAATGCCGACGCCGGTGTCCGCCACGTCCACCTCGAGGAATCCGCGGGCCCCCTTGCGCACCGCCAGGGTGACGCGGCCACCCTCCCGGTTGAATTTGATGGCGTTGGTCAGAAGGTTGACCAGCACCTGGCCGATCTTCACCCGATCGCCGCGCACCACGAGCTCGTCGGTCTCGTACTGCGTGATCACGGACAGGCTCTTCCTGCGGATGCGCTCGGCCACCATCTCGATCGACTCGTCCACCACCTGCCACAACGGCACGTCCTCGAGACGCAGCTGCGTTTCGCCTTTCTCGATCCGCGAGAACGACAGCAGGTTGTCGATCATCTCGATGAGACGGTCGATGTTCTTCTGCGCCACGCCCAGGCCGCGCTCCTGCTCCGGCGTGAGCGGGCCCAGACGGCGCTTCAGAATCATCTCGGTGTAGCCCTTGATCGAGACCAGGGGCGTGTGCAGCTCGTGGGAGACGTTGGCCAGGAGGCTCGATTTCATGTCGTCGAGCGACTTCAGCTCGGCGTTCATCTTGACCAGCTGATCGTTCCGTTCGGCAAGGTCCTTCTTCGCCGAGGCCAGGCCCCTGCAGGCGGCTTCCAGATCGATTTTGGCGCGCCCCAGATCATCGAGACTCCGGCGGACCTCTCTTTCCCCGTCCACGCGCCCGGTGACGTCGCGCGCCGTCAGAATCACGCCCAGGCCATCGCCCGCGGCAGACAGCACCGGCCCGGCCAGAAGGTCCAGCACGGCGCGCCGGGGGCGCGCCAGCTCCAGACCCTCGGCCCGCGCCTCGCGCCCCGCCGCCGCGTCCGCCAGCATCCTTTCGATCGCCGCCGGGTCGGCGCAACGATCCCGCAACAGCCGCGCAAGATCCGACTCCGGGCGTCCGAGCAACCCTTCCCGGGGCAGTCCGACGAGTTCGCAGAAGGCGTGATTGACCAGGGCGACCTCGAGACCGCGCCCCCCTTCTTCCAGCACCAGGATTCCGTCCCCGGCCGAATTCAGGGTGGCCTGCAGCCGCGCCTCGCTCTGCGCCAGGGCCCTTTCGGCGCCGGCTCGCCGGGTCACATCGGTGATCGTTCCCACGAGGGCCCGCCTTCCCTGGAATTCGGCCCGCGCCCAGGCGAGGCGCACCTCCACCGGATTCGGTCCCGCGGACGCCAGCAGGCAGCCGATTTCCCCGGCCGGCTCGGCCCCCGACTGCGCGCGGCGCACGAGATCCAGGACGCGAAGAAGATCGTGAGGATGGATGATCCTCCTGAGCGGCGCCCCCTCCAGCCCCTCGTGCCCGGCGCCCAGCAGGCGGGCCAGCGCCGGGTTGGCGTAAACCAGCCGATCCTCCTGAAGGAGGAAGACGCCGTCGCCCATGCCCTCGACCAGGCGCCGGTGGCGATTCTCGGACTCGCGCAGGCGGGCCTCGAGTTCCCGCTCCGCCGTCAGATCGCGGGCCGCGAGCAGCATCCCGCCGCCGTCCCCGGGCAGCCCGGCGATCGACACCCGCGCAAAGAAAGATCGGCCATCCTTGCGCACCATCTTGAGGCATTCCGATATGCCGGCGTCGCGCAGCGAGCGCCGCGCCAGTTTCGGGAGGATGCGCTCCCACTCACCCGGCTCGAACAGCGCCTCGACGTGCTTCCCGGCGATTTCCTCGGCCGGCCATCCGGCGAGAGCGACGGCGCCCCGGCTGAAAAAGACGACACCCCAGTCGGCGTCGGTGCCGATCAGCGCCAGGTCCGGCGGGCCGGACGCCAGGCACTCGAAATCCAGGGATCGCTTCCGGGTCTCCTCCACCCGGCCGCGCAAATCCGTCACCAGGCCGTTCAGCTCCCCGGCCAGAGCGCCCAGAAGGGGGTCCGGCTCGGCGGGGAGGGCGCCGATCAGGGGATGGCGGCGCAGCTCCGTCACCATGGCGGTGAGGCGGCGCAGCGAGCGGCGCAGGAGGCCGATGCTGAGGATGGCGAGCGCCACCGCCAGGACGCCGGCCAGGATGGTGACGGCGGCCACCGCCAGAAGGTTGACTTCGAGCGACGTTCCCATGGAGCCTTCGTTCTCCACCGCCGCCCCGGTGGGCGGCGCGTGCCCTATGCGGACCCCGACCCGCCTCGCGCGAGCACGGGAAACGCGGGCGCCGGACGGGCGAAATAAAACCCCTGCCCGTAGCGCACGCCGCAGGCGCGCAGAGCCTGGTGTTCCTCCGCAGTCTCGATCCCTTCCGCGATGACCCGCGTGCCCGTCCGCGCCGCGATCTGGAGCAGGGAATGCACCAGGTCCTGCTTGATCAGGCTCTGGTGAATGTTCTTGATGAGGGACATGTCGATCTTCAGGAAGTCCGCCGCCACCTCGGACACGGTCTGCAGCGACGAGTACCCCGTTCCCACGTCGTCGATCGCCACCAGGAAGCCCAGGCGGCGCAAGCGGTCGAGCTCGCGCCCGAAGATCTCGAAGTCCTCGATGCCCGTGCGCTCCGTGATCTCCAGCACGAGATTGCTGGGCTGCAGATCGACTTCCTCCAGGACGGTCTTCAGATTGTGCTCGACCAGGCCCGGGCTTCCGAGAGTCTCGGGAAGCGAGTTCAGAAAAAGCTTCTTCCTCCGATCGAATCCCCGGGCATTGCGCAGCGCCTCGCGGCGGCAGAGAACGTCGAGCTCGGAGGACAGGTGGTTGCGATCCGAGTAGGTGAACAGGGCTTTCGGGACCTCGAACGCCGTGTTGAGCGGTCCGCGCGTCAGCGCCTCGTACCCCATGATGGAGGCGTCGTCCATGTCCACGATGGGCTGATAATGCGTGGTCAGACGCCCTTCATGCATGATCGAGCGCAACTCGGCGGCGCGCTCGAGCTGCAATCGGTCGGCCTGGCGCTGCGTCATGCCCCGGGCTTCGCGGATCCCCTGGTGCACCATTCTCTCGAAGCGCGCTGCGGGATTGGGAGTGACCAGCGCGTAGCCGACCGAGAAATCGATGGCGGGGGCGGGCGGCGCCCAGGGCGCGTCCGCCAGCCGTGCCGCGAGGTGGGTCGCGAGGCTCCCGGCGGCATCCGCAAGGTCGGGCACGGCGATCTCCTTTCCTCCGGCTCCTTCCCTCAGGAACATCGAGAAGGCGTTGCCGTACACGCCGTCGAGGGAGATCAAGGTACTCCCGGGAAACACCCGGCTTTTCAAGGCCTTGAGGTGCGCGGCCACGCCGGCCAGGAAGCGATCGCCGAATTCCCAGCCGTGCGCCTGTTCCAGGGAGCCCAGGGTGGGGAACTCGAGGACGATGATTCCCAGGCGGCGGCCGGCGCAGCCCATTTCGATCTCGTCGAGGTGCAGAGTGTAGGAGCACAGCCCGGTGATCGGATCGTAGAGCGCCCCCTTGAGTCGGAGGAACGAGGCGCGCAGGCGCTGCGTCTCCCCGGCCCCGCGCAGCGGGGCCGCGTCCTGCGCCGGCCTCACGCCGGCACCCCGCGCCCGAGCGTCTCGAAGATCCGTTTGACCCTGGACAGAAGCTCTTCGCAGGAGAACGGCTTGGCGATGTAATCGAAGGCGCCCTCCTGCATCCCGTGCAGTTTGTCCCGCACCTCCATCTTGATCGAGAACATGGCGACCGGGATCGCGGTCGTCTTCTCGTCGACCTTCAGCATCCGCAACACCTGCCATCCATCCAGGTCCGGCATGTTGATGTCCAGAAGGATGAGATCGGGCACCGCCTCCTCCAGGGTCCGCAGGGCCTCCTGGCCGCCCCGGGCGGGCAGGACCCTGTAGCCTCCCCCCTCGAGCACCAGGCGCGTCATGTCGAGGATGTCGGCGTCGTCGTCGACCACCATGACGGTCCGGGACATCGCCCCTCCGGCACGCCTCACTCCGGCCGCCCGCCGGCGTCCTCGCTGTCGTCCTCGTCCGCCGGACCGTGGACCGACTGCCGGACGTAGTGATCGATGCGCTCCTCGTCCCGGGCATCGATCTCCACGAAGCGCACCCCCACGCCGGGGATCAGGTGGGAATCGGGATCGTCCGGCACCTGGCGCACGACCACTCCCCGGACCCGGAGCGGCCGCTCGCCGGACGGACCGGGGAGGCGCAGCGACAACGCAACCGGGGACTCGAGCGGCAGCGGCTCGGAGAGGTTCAGGAAGAGTCCCGAGCGGCTGATGTCCTTCAGACGGACCCGCCGCATCCCCTGCGGCCCTGCGACACGGACCCAGCCGCGGGCGCCGCGCCTCTGGCCCCGGCGGTGCCCGGCCCGCCCCAGGGAGGACAGGGCCAGCTCGAGCGCACCCCCGGCCAGGGGGCTCTGGAGCGCGACGTCGGCTCCGGCGGCGCAGCAGCCGGCGACGCCGTCCGCGCCCGCGACCACCAGGACCGGGATCGACCGCAGGGCAGGATCGGACTTGAGGTTCCGCACGCAGGCCTCTCCATCGAGACCGGGCGTGTCCGCGTCGAGGAGGATCAGATCCGGACCGTGGGCGGCGGCCTTGCGGATCACGTCGGCGCCGTCGGTCGCCCGCACGATCTCGCATCCGAGGCGCTTCAGAAAGGACGTTTCCAGCAGGCGGAAAAGATCGGCGTCATCGACGACCAGCACCCGGGACAGCAATCGCTGCATTGGAGGCCCGCCGGCAGGAGGCCTGCTTCCGGAAAGGAATGGTTCTCGTGTCACCGCGACGGGTCGCGGCTTACGGCTGGACGATACCATAGTCGCGTTCGTCCAAGCAAGGCTCGGAATCGCCCGGCTCACGCGCCCCGCGTGCCGCCGGCCGGACGGCGGGCACGCCCCGCGCGCGGCCCATGCGATGACTCGGACACACTCCTAGTTGTTGGCGCCCTGGTCCGGGGCCGGGTCGATCGCCCCCGTCCCGTTAGCCGCCGGCCCGCCGCCACGCGCCACGCCGCCTTTCAACGGGATCCCCAGCCGCTTCATCTTCTCGATCAGCGTCGTCCTCTTGATCTTCAGGAGTTCCGCGGCGCGCGTCTTGACCCAGCCGGCGTGCTCGAGGGCCTGGTACAGCATGCGCTGCTCGTACGTGGCCAGCACCTCGTCCAGGGAGAATCCGTCCCCTCCGACGTGCAGGGCCGGCACCTCGACCAGGCCCTCATCGAGAATTTCGCGCGGCAGGTCCTCCGGCCCCAGGACCTCCTTGTTGAAGGACAGGGCCACCGCCCGCTCGATGACGTTTTCGAGCTGCCTGACGTTTCCGGGCCAGGAGAAGTCCATCAGCGCCTTCAGCGCCTCCGGCGCCAGCCGTTTCGCGGTCACGTTCATCTCGCCGCAGTACTTGTTCAGGAAGTGCTGGATGAGCACCGGGATGTCCTCGCGCCGCTCGCGCAGCGAGGGCAGCTGGATGAAGATGACGTTCAGGCGGTAGTACAGATCCTCGCGGAACCTGCCTTCCTCCATCATCGCCTTGAGATCCATGTTGGTGGCGGCGATGATGCGCACGTCCACCTGGATCCTCTTCGTGCCTCCCAGGGGCATGAACTCCCGCTCCTGCAGGACGCGCAGCAGCTTGATCTGCAGGCTCATGCTCATGTTGCCGATCTCGTCCAGGAAGAGCGTCCCGGTGTCGGCCGCCTCGAAGCGCCCCGGCCGATCGGCCACGGCGTCCGTGAACGCTCCCTTGACGTGGCCGAACATCTCTACCTCGAGCAGCGAGTCGGGAATGCCGCCGCAATTGACCGAAACGAACGGCCGGTTGCGCCGGTCGCCGTTGAAGTGCAGGGCCCGCGCCACCAGCTCTTTCCCCGTCCCGCTCGCCCCGGTGATCAGGACCGTGCTGCGGCTGCTGGCCACCTGCTCGATGAGCGCGAAGAGCCGGCGCATCACCGGGCTCTGCCCGATGATGTTGTGCACGCCATACGTCGTCTCGAGCTGGCGCCGCAGGTAGACGTTTTCGCGCCGGAGGTGGCTGCGCTCCAGCGCCTTCCCCACGACCAGCTCGACCTCTTCCATCCGGAACGGCTTCACGATGTAGTCGACCGCCCCCATCTTCATCGCCTTGATCGCCGTCTCGACCGAGGCGTACCCCGTGATCATGACGACCGGCAACTCGGGCTTCGCGGACGTGATCTCGCGGAGGACCTCCATGCCGTCCACCCGCGGCAGCACCATGTCGAGGATCACCAGATCGAACGCCTCCTCCCGGGCCGCAGCGACCGCCTTCTCTCCCGATTCGGCGGAGGAGACCCTGTAGCCGGCGTCCCGAAGCGACTGGCCCAGTACCTGCCGCACCCCTTCGTCATCGTCCACGACCAGGACCTTTTCGTTCACAGCCCCCTCCTTGATTCGCGCCATCCCTGCCAAGAGCAAGGTGTGTGCCAGAACACCGACGCCCGGGAAAGGAGCGGATCAGCTTGGGTTTGCAGGAGAAGCGGAAGGTCTGCCGGAACCGTCCGTCAGAAAGGTGACACAAAACGTCAACGGATGGAAAAAAAGCGTCAGGGGACCGGCGGTGGGATCAGTGTGCCGTCCGGCGGTCGCGCGTGGGAAAGCCGGCGACCCGGGCTCGTCCGCGTACGATCGATCCGGGACAGACCTCCAGGATCGGCGTGTCCATGTCCCCTTCGAACTCGCCCGTCTCGGAGAGCGAGACCCGCGCGCTGGCGGAGATCTTGCCCCGTGCCTCTCCCTCCAGGTCGACGCTGCGAGCCTCGACGTCGGCGTCGATGCGCGCGCCGCTTTTGACGCAGAGACCAGCGCGGATGGCGATGGTGCCCTTCACGGCACCGTGCACGACCACCGGGCCGTCGCCGAGTATCCTGCCGACGACTCGGGTCTTCCGTCCGACCTGGGTGCGGCCTCCGGTCGCGGGCCCCGTCGCCTCGGGGGCCGGCGGGAGCGGCTCCCCCGCCTCGGGTGGTGATGCACGCCTTCGGAAGAGCACCAGGCGCAGCTCCGGACGCCGCACGGGCGGCAGGGGACAAAACAAAATGGAGCGGGCAGCGGGAGTTGAACCCGCGACACCGAGCTTGGGAAGCTCGTACTCTACCAGCTGAGCTATGCCCGCCCCTGGCGGCTCGAATCTAGCATCGCCCGGAGCGCCCTGTCAAACCGACCGCGGCGTTGATGAACCCGCCTCCCAGGAGCAAATCGTCCTGGTACAGGACCACCGCCTGCCCGGGCGTGATGGCGCGCTGCGGCTCGTGGAACAACACCCGCATCCGTCCCCCGTCCAGCGCTTCCACCGTGGCCGCGGCCCCGGCGTGCCGCGAGCGGATCCGCGCCACGGCCTCGATCGGCCCGGCCGGCCGATCGATCGAGACCCAGTTCACCCTCTCGGCGATCAGGGCGCCCTGGTACTGCTCGCGGTCCTCTCCCACGATGACCCGGTTGCGGCCCGGGTCGAGGGCCAGGACGTAAAGGGGCCGGTCCGATGGCACTCCGAGCCCGCGGCGCTGTCCGACGGTGTAGCCGGCGAGTCCGGCGTGGCGCCCCAACACGCGGTCGCGGGTGTCGACCACGTCTCCGGGCAGGCCGGTGTCCCCCGCCTCGCGTTGGACGAATCCGCGGTAGTCGCCGTCCGGCACGAAGCAGATGTCCTGGCTGTCCGGCTTGCCGGCGTTCGGCAGCCCGTTCCTTGCGGCGATCGATCGCACTTCGTCCTTGTGCATCCCACCGAGCGGGAAGACCGCCATCGCCAGCTGATCCTGGCCGAGATCGAAAAGGAAGTAGGACTGGTCGCGGGACCGATCGGTCGCCCTGAGGATCTGGAAGCGGCCGGTCGCCGCGTCGCGGCGGACGCGCGCGTAGTGCCCCGTGGCCACCGACGCGGCGCCGAGCTGGCGGGCGCGCGCCGCCAGGTGCCGGAACTTCGGCCCGCTGTTGCACTGCACGCACGGCACGGGCGTCCGCCCGGATCGGTAATCCGCCACGAAGGGGTCGATGACCTCGCGCTGGAATTCCTCCTCCAGGTTGAGGACGTAGAAGGGGATGCCCAGGCGGTCGGCCACCGCCCGGGCGTCATGGAGGTCGCGCGGCGAGCAGCAGCGGCCATAGATCGGAAGGCCGTCGCGGCTCCGATCGTAGAGCTGCATCGACAGCCCGACCACCGCCTCCCCCGCCTGCCTGAGCAGGAGGGCCGCCACCGACGAGTCGACGCCGCCGCTCATCGCCACGACCGTGCGCCCGCCTGCCGCGGTGACGGCCGGCTCTGTCACTCCAGCGTCTCCAGGTCGCTCTGCGTCTCGGTCAGGATCAGCATCAACCGCGTTCCGCCGAGACGAAACTCGGTCCGGTTCTCGATCTCGCTCTGGGACACCTTGACGTCGTTGACGAACGTCCCGTTCGTGCTGCCCAGGTCCTTGAGCACGACGCGCACGCCGTGCACCTCGATGCAGGCGTGCTGCCGCGACACCTCGGTATCGTTGAGGACGATATCGGCCTCGCCGCGCCCGAGGACCATCCGCGGCCTCTCGATCAGGAAGATCCGGCCGCTGTCCTTCCCTTCCAGGACGGCCAGGGACAGACGCCGATCGGACGGCATCGACAGATCCCCCTGGGGCACCTTGGCGCTCTTGGAGAGCAGGTTGGCGTCCTCGGGGAGGCGCATCGTCTGATCGCCCGGGTCGGAGCCGGCGGTGACCGTGATCGTGCTTTTGCAGTGGGGACAGCGCAAACGTGCCGAGGGGCGCCCGCCCAGCTTGGCGACGTCGAAGTTGTACCGCCTGGCGCAGCCGCCGCAGGTGACGATCACGGGCGCCCTCCTTGAGGAGCCGCGGCGGCGGCACGGGCACGATCGACAACGCCCTCCAGAACGCTCACGAAGGTCACGACCTCCTCGATCGTCGTCCCGGGCCCCAGGCTGACCCGGATCGAAGAGCCCGCCGACTCGCCGAGCCCCATCGCCTCGAGGACATGGGATCTCCTGACGGTGCCGGCCGAGCATGCCGATCCGGAGGAGACGGCAATCCCCTCCAGATCGAGCGCCATCACCAGGACCTCTCCCGCACCACCCGCGAACGCCAGGCTCGACGTGTTGGGCACCCGCGGCGCTTCCCGCCCGTTGACCCGGGCGCCGGAGACGCGCTCCAGGACGGCGCGCTCGAGCCGGTCGCGCAGCTCCTGCGTCCGCCGGGACTCCTCCGCCATCGCCCTGGCGGCGGCTTCGGCCGCCGCTCCGAGGCCGGCGACGGCGGCCACGTTTTCGGTGCCGGGGCGGCGGTTCAGCTCCTGGCCGCCGCCCCGCAGGTGGGAGCGCAGGGCGACGCCGCCCCTCACGTACAGGGCACCCGTGCCCTGCGGCGCGCCGAACTTGTGCCCCGCGATCGACAGGAGATCGACGTGCAGCTCGCGCACGTCGATCGGCACCTTGCCTGCGGCCTGGGCGGCGTCGCAGTGAAACAGGACGGTCCGCCGCCGCAGTTCCCCGCCGATTTCGGCGACCGGCTGCAGAGTGCCGACTTCATTGTTGGCGAGCATCAGCGAAACGAGACCGGTCCCGGGGGCGGCCGCCTCGAGGAAGGCCTCCGTTTCGACCACCCCGGAGCAGGACGGTGCGACGCGGACCACCTCCACGCCTCGCCTCTCCAGGTCCAGAATCGGCGCCAGGACGGAGGGATGCTCGATCGCCGAGGTGACCACGCGGCCTGCCGCCGGTGGCAGCAGGGCCGCGGCGCCGTAAATCGCCAGATTGTTCGACTCGGTCCCCCCTGCGGTCAGGACGATTTCCCCGGGGAGCGCCCCGATGAGCCGCGCCACCCGTTCGCGGGCGGTCTCTATGATCATGCGGGCGGCGCGGCCCGGGGCATGCAGGCTGGACGGGTTTCCGGCCGGCCCAGCCAGCGCCTGTGCCATCGCCTCGCGCGCCTCCTGCCGCAGGGGACTCGTGGCGTTGTGGTCGAGATAAATCGCCGGCATGCCGGGAACCTAGCATAAGGCCGCCATCCTTGACAATATTCGCCAGTGTGTTAGATTCCGGTCTTCCGCTCTCCGGCCAACCCGCTGGCCGCCAACGATATACAACGATCCCGGGAGCCATGGAAACGCTCGATCTCAAGACCACGCTCAACCTGCCGCGCACCGACTTTCCGATGAAGGCGGACCTGCCACGGCGGGAGCCCCGCGTGCTGGAGCAGTGGGACCGGATCGACGTCTACGCCGCCGTGCGCCGCGCCTGCGCCGGCAGGCCGCGATTCGTGCTGCACGACGGTCCTCCCTACGCGAACGGCAACATCCATCTGGGCCAGACCCTCAACAAGGTCCTCAAGGACGTGGTGGTGAAATCGCGCACCATGCTGGGGTTCGACGCTCCCTACGTGCCGGGATGGGACTGCCACGGACTGCCGATCGAGCACCAGGTGGACAAGGACCTGGGCCCGAGGAAGGCCTCCATGTCGACGCAGCAGATCCGCGCCGCCTGCCGGGCCTACGCGGAGAAATACGTGGGAATCCAGCGCGACGAGTTCCGCCGGCTCGGCGTGTTCGGGGAATGGGGCCGTCCGTATCTGACCATGGACGCGGCGTACGAGGGGACGATCGTCGAGCAGATTGCCCGCTTCGCCGAGAACGGCAACATCTACCGCGACAAGCGCTCGGTCCACTGGTGCCCGCGCTGCGCCACGGCGCTGGCGGAGGCCGAAGTGGAGTACGAGGACCACGCGTCGCCGTCGATCTACGTCCGCTTCCCCCTGGAGACCGGCCCGCTCGAAAAACGGTTTCCCGCGCTCGCCGGCCGCCGCGTGTCCATCCTGATCTGGACAACGACCCCCTGGACCCTGCCGGCCAACGTGGCCATCGCCCTCCACCCCGACTTCACCTACCAGTTCGTCGATGTCGGCGGGGAGGTGCTGCTCCTCGCGGCCGACCTGGCCGGGCAGGTCCTGGCCGTGAAGGGGCTCAATCCGGGCCCGGTCCTGGGCAGCGTCAAGGGGCGGGACCTGGAGGGGGCGACGACGGCGCGCGCCCCCTATCCGTTCGCCGCCCGGGGGGTGTCCCGGCTCGTCCTGGGCGAATACGTCACCCGCGACACCGGCACCGGGGCGGTGCACACCGCCCCGGGGCACGGGATGGACGATTTCCTCACGGGCCGCAAGTACTCCCTGCCGATCTTCTCGCCGGTGGACGACCGCGGGCGGTACGTCGAGGGGATCGGTCCGTTCTCCGGCCAGGACGTCTTCGAGGCCAACGGCCGCATTCTCGCCGACCTGCAGCAGCGCGGCCTCCTGTTCCACGCCGCGACCGTGACCCACACCTACCCTCACTGCTGGCGCTGCAAGCAGCCGATCCTGTTCCGCGCCACGGAGCAGTGGTGGATCGCTCTCGATCGCAATGACCTGAGGCGCCGCTGCCTCGACGCCATCGGCAGGGTTCGCTGGATCCCGGAGGGTGGAGCGCTGCGGATCGGCGGGATGATCGGGAGCCGGCCGGACTGGTGCATCTCGCGGCAACGGGTGTGGGGCGTTCCGCTCCCCTTCCCGTATTGCGCTTCCTGCGGCCGGGAGGTCGTCGACGTGGCTTTCGTGCGCCGCACCGCCGCCCTGTTCAAGGAGCGGGGAAGCGACGCCTGGTTCGAGCCGGAGGCCTTCCGGCGCCTCGCCGACGGGACGGCCTGTCCGCACTGCGGGGCCCGGGAGCTGCGGGCGCGCGACGAGATCGTCGACGTGTGGTTCGAATCGGGGGTCTCGTACCTGGCGCTCGTCGGGGCCCGGCCGGGACATCCCTGGCCGAGCGATCTGTACCTCGAGGGCAGCGACCAGCACCGCGGCTGGTTCCACTCGTCACTCTTGATCGCGGTCAACGACCGGGACGCGGCCCCCTACCGGTCCGTTCTGACGCATGGCTTCACGCTCGACGGCGCCGGGCGCAAGATGTCCAAGTCGCTGGGCAACGTCATCCCGCCGCAGGACGTGATCAAACAGCACGGAGGCGACGTGCTGCGGCTGTGGGTGGCGACGGTCGATTTCCTCGAAGACATGCGCCTGCCCCGGGAGATCCTGGATCGCAACGCCGAGGCCTATCGCAAGATCCGCAACACCTGCCGGTACCTCCTGGGGAATCTCTACGACTTCGATGCCGCCCGCCACGCCCTGCCGCCCGGCGATCTCGAGGAGATCGATCGCTACTTCCTCGGCCAGCTGAACCGGCTGATCGCCCGCGCGCGCTCCGCCTACGAGCGCTACGAGTTTCACCTCGCCACGCAGGCGATCCACCGCTTCAGCACGGTCACGCTGAGCGCGCTCTACCTGGACGTCCTCAAGGACCGCCTGTACACCAGCCCCCCGGACGCCCGGGAGCGGCGATCGGCGCAGACGGCGATGCGGATCATCCTGGACGCCCTGACGCGCCTGATGGCGCCGATCCTGTGCTTCACGGCGGAGGAGGTCTGGCAGGCCCTCCTGGGCCGCAAGACGGGAGAACCGATCGAAGAATCGGTCCACACCCGGAGATTTCCCGAGGCGGCGGCAGGGCCGGCCGACGGGGAGATGGATCGCCGCTGGGAGCGCCTGCTCGAGCTGCGCGAGCATGTTCTGAAGGCTCTCGAGGTGGCGCGCGCGGAGGGTCTCCTGGGAAATTCTCTCGAGGCCCGGGTGATCCTGGAGGCGGAAGGCGAGACCCTGGCGCTGCTGCAGCGTTATTCCGGGCTCCTGAAGGACCTGTTCATCGTCTCCGACGTGTCGCTGGCCGCTCCCGCGCCGATCCCGGGCGCCCTGGACCGCCCTGCGACTCCCGGCGTGCGCGTCGAGCGGGCGCCGGGCGGCAAGTGCGAGCGCTGCTGGCGCGTCACGACCGATGTCGGGTCGGACCCGTCCTTCCGCAC
>JACOUZ010000277.1 GCA_016177515.1 Acidobacteriota bacterium | reverse complement strand
CCTTCGGCGCCTGCCCGCGGCGGGTCCTCGAGTTCCAGGCGGAGCTGAGGGCAAAGCTCGAGGGGGAGCCGGTCGATTTTCTCCACCGCCAGCTGGGGGCGCGCCTGGCCGAGGCGCGGGCCGCCCTGGGCGGGTTCGCCGGGGCCGATCCGGACGGCCTCGCTTTCGTCCCGAACGCGACCACGGCGGTCAACGCGGCGCTCAGGGCCTGGGATCTCGGGAGGGGCGACCGCGTCCTGACGACCGATCACACCTACGGCGCCTGCCGCAAGGCGCTCGACTTCCTGGCGGCGCGCCGCGGCGCGCAGGTGGACGTCGCGCGCGTGCCGTTCCCGCTCCACGGTCCCGGCGACGTCGTCGAGGCCGTCCTCGCCGCCGTGACGCCGCGCACCCGCCTCGCGCTTCTCGATCACGTGACCAGCCCGACGGCGCTCGCGTTCCCGATCCGGCCGCTGGTCGGATCGCTGCGCGAGCGCGGCGTGGAATCGATCGTGGACGGGGCGCACGCCCTCGGCATGCTCCCTCTCGACCTGGATGGCCTGGGCGCGGCGTGCTACACGGCGAACGCCCACAAGTGGCTGTGCGCGCCGAAGGGGGCGGCGGTTCTATGCGTCCGGCGCGATCTGCGCGATCGCATCCGGCCTTTGGTCATCAGCCACGGGTGGGATCCCGGCGCGGCCGGCGTGCGCTTCCGCGAGGAGTGGGACTGGACCGGAACCGACGACCCGACCGCGCACCTGTCGATCCCGGAGTGCCTGCGCGTCCTCGGCGGGCTCCTGCCCGGTGGCTGGCCGGCGCTCATGGAGCGCAACCGCGCCCTGGCGCTCCGGGGCAGGGAGATCGTCGGCGGGGCGCTGGGCGTCCCGCCGCCGTGCCCGGACGAGATGATCGGATCGATGGCCGCCCTGCCGCTTCCGGCCGCCGCTCCCGGCTCGCCGGTCGCGCGCCTCGAGTGGGACGCCCTGTCGGCCTGGACGCGCGAGCGCGGCATCGAGTCCTGGTTCTTCCCCTGGCCCTGTCCGGGAGGGAAGGTGGTGCGCCTGTCGGCGCAGGCGTACAACCACGAAGGTCAGTATCGGTCTCTGGCGATGCTCCTCCTCGAGGCGCTCGGTGGCGGCTGAGGGGCCGGCGGCGCGTCTCGACCCGAGACTCACGGTGTTCGACACGGCGATGGTCGTCGTGAGCCTGGTGGTCGGGATCGGGATCTTCCGGACCCCGGCCCTGGTCGCCGGCGCGACCCGAGGCGCGGGGCCCTTCCTCGCCGCCTGGGCCGTCGGCGGCGCCGTCAGCCTCATCGGTGCCCTGGTGTTCGCGGAGATCGGATCGCGCTACCCGCGCGCCGGCGGCTTCTACAAGGTCGTGGCCTACTGCTGGCACCCGCTGCCGGCGTTCCTCCTCAACTGGGCCCAGGTCCTGATGCAGGGGGCCGGAGCGGCCGGCGTCGCGCTGATCGGATCCGAGTACCTGCTGCGCGTCCTGGGGCGAGGCGCGCCGAGGGCCGGGGAGACGGCGTGGCTCGGCGCCCTGATGATCGGCGGGCTCGTGACGCTCAACGCTCTTGGGGTCCGCGCCGGCGCGCGGACGCAGAACTTTCTCTCGCTCGCCAAGATCACCCTGATCGCGGGGCTCGCCCTGGCGGGGCTTGCCGCGGCTCAGGGATCGGAGGCGGCCGTGAGCGCGCCGGCGCCGGTCGCCACCTCGGCCGGCTGGCTCGCGGCGCTGGTCGCCGTCTTCTACGCCTACGGCGGCTACCAGTACACGATGAACCTCGCGGGGGACGTGCGGGAGGCCCGGCATCGGCTGCCGCGGGCGGTGATCACGGGGATGCTGGTCGTGGCCGCGCTCTACCTGTCGATCAATGTCGCCTACGTCCGCGCGCTCGGGATGGACGGGGTCGCCGCCTCGCCCCTGGTCGCCGCCGACCTGGCGCGGCGGGCCGTGGGAGGAGCGGGGGAGGCGTTCGTGTCGCTGGCCATCTTTCTCTCCGCGGCCGGATTCGTCAACGCCACGATCCTGCACGTGCCCCGGACCTACCTTGCCATGGCGGAGGATCGGCTCCTGCCTCCCGCCCTCGGCCGCCTCGACCCGCGCACGCAGGCGCAGGGGCCGGGGCTCGCCTTCTTCGGCCTCACGGCGCTTCTGCCTCTCCTGTTCCTGGGCTCCTTCGAGAGGCTCCTGGCGTACGTCATGTTCACGGACGCCCTGTCGCTGGCGGTCGTGGCCTCGTGCCTGTTCATCCTCAGACGGCGCGGCGAGGCGGATCGGACGGGAGCGGTCTGGCGGATGCCCGCCTACCCGTGGCTCCCGGCCCTGTTCGTCCTGGCCGTTCTCGCCGTCGCGGCCCATGTGCTCATCCGGCAGACGCCCCTGGCGCTCGCCGGCTGCGCGGTCGTCGCCGCCGGAGTGCCGCTCTACTTCGTGCTGCGGCGGACCCTGGCATGAGTCAGCGGGTATGGGGATGGCGGCGGTTCTGAGAAGCCGCGTTCCTTCAGGTCTTCGAGCATCCGGCTGACGTGGGTGGCGCGCCAGAAGACCCGGCGGCAGCGGGGGCAGCGGGTGAAGCGGCGCCGGGTCCTGTAGACATAGGGCGGGACCTCGGCGCGGATGGAGGCCCTGGCGGCGGGCCGCGTGCGGCGGTTGCACTTGATGCAGCGGCGGAAAAGCCTATCCTTGCGGATGCGCAGGCCGCGCTCTTCCAGGACCTGCCGGATCTGGGCGCGCAGGTCCTGGCTCCTGATCAGGATGTGGTCGCGGGCGTCCCGCCGCTGGACCAGGCGGCGATCGCAGGTCAGGATGGTGCGGCCCTGGCGGCGGGCGAGCCGCACCAGGTCGCGGTCCTCGATGCGGGAGTCGTAGGCGACGTCGTGCCCCAGAATGATGAGCCACTTCGCGAGGGTCCCGAGCATGCAGTCGGCGGCGAATTTCAAGGAGGCGATCCTCATCTATAATTCTGCCATCATGTGGTTCCGATGCAGAAGCCTTGCCGTGGCCCTCACCCTGGCCCTGGCGGCGGGGGCCGGCCCCGCCGCCCAGGATCGGCCGGCTCCGGCCCCGGAGGCTCCGCCGGTGCGCCAGGTGGTGGGAACGATCACCGGGACGGTCCACGACGGGCTGAAGAAGCCGATCGTCGGGTGCATGGTGCAGCTCACCTCCCGGGGTCAGGACGGCATGCTGCGCGTCACGGGGTCGGACGAGAAGGGGCACTACGTCTTCAAGGACCTGCCGGCGGGGACCTACGACATCGAGGTCGGAACGGCGGAAGACCTGACCCGCAGGAAAGAGAGAATCGAGGTCAAGCCGCCGTTCCGCAACATCGTCGACTTCGAGATCGGGCCGCGGACGGAAGGGCAGGGCCGGCAGGACTTATCCACGGCGCTCCTCACTGAGGCGCTGAAGAAGGCGGCCGCCGGCCGGCCCGGTCCGGGGGGCGCCGCCGCGCCGGCCGATCCGGCGGGGACGGTGCCGGTCCGCGGCACGTTCGTGGACGCGCGGAAGCGGCCGATCCCGGAGGTCTCCGTCATGCTCCTGTCGCTCGAGGGGAAGGGGACCTTCCAGGACTTCTCGGGGATGGACGGCACGTTCTCGCTGCCGGCGGTTCCCCCCGGCCGCTACCGGGTCCTGGTAGCCTCTCCCGGCTACGTTTCGATCGACTTGAAGGCTGTGGACGTGTCCCCCGCGAAGGGGCTGAACCTGAGCCTCTCCCTGGTCGACTACCCGCTGAACTTCAAGGGCCGGACGGAGGACCGGCTTCCGCCGGAAGAGCCGCTGCCGGTTCCTTCGGAGAGCCGCCCGGAAAGCCGCTGAATTCGGCGGCTCCGCGCCTACTTCACCGGCTTGCGGACGGCGTAATAGCCGCTGCGCGTCCGCACGTCCACGTCGCGGCCCGGCGCCCCGTCCAGCTTGATCCTGCGCCAGCGGCCGTCCCAGACGGTGTTGGTCGGCTCGTAGGTGATGTAGTACTGGGTCTTCAGCTCGTCCGCAATCTCCTGGTACACGTCCGCCAGCTCCTCGACCTTAGACGGGAAGTAGGCGCGCCCGCCGGTCTCCTCGGCAAGGTTCTTGAGGATGCGCCTCAGGTCGACGTCGAGGACCGTCGTGCCCATGCCGACGGGGTAGATGATCATGTCGGAGACCTTCGCCTCGTCCAGGATGCGCTTGAAGGAGAACTTGCTGGACGTGTCGTCGCCGTCGGTCAGGAGGATGATGGCCTTGCGCCCCTCGATGCCGCGCAGCCTGCGGAACGAGGCGTACAACGCATCGTAGAGGGCGGTGCCGCCGAGCGCATGGGTGCTCGTGATCGCCTTGCGCAGCATGTCCTTGTCATTCGTCAGGTCCTGGAGCAGGTAGACCTTCTCGTCGAAGTCGATCACCAGCGCCCGGTCTTCCCCGCCGAGGTTTTCCACGAACCGGCCCGCGGCGACGTGCACCTTGTCCATCGCCGGCTGCATGCTGCCGCTGCTGTCCAGGATGACGGCCAGGGTCATCGGACGCTTCTCGATGTAGAAGTCGATGATGCTCTGGCGCACGCCGTCCTCTTCGAGGACGAGGTCCTCCTTCCTCAGGTTGACGACGGGCCGGTGCTCGCCGCCCTTCTCGTGCGCGCTGGCGAACAGGATGACCCGGTTCACCTCGACCGTGTAGTTGAGGACGACCCGCTTCAGAATGACCGTGTCGGACACAGTGACCCCCTCGCGGTGGAATGCGACCGCCCGGAT
>JACOUZ010000290.1 GCA_016177515.1 Acidobacteriota bacterium | reverse complement strand
GTTTAAGGCTAGGACTACCAGGGTATCTAATCCTGTTTGCTCCCCTAGCTTTCGCGCCTCAGCGTCAGTACTGGTCCAGGAAGCCGCCTTCGCCACTGGTGTTCCTCCCGATATCTACGCATTTCACCGCTACACCGGGAATTCCACTTCCCTCTCCCAGACTCTAGCCGGGCAGTATAAGATGCAATTCCACGGTTAAGCCGTGGGATTTCACATCAAACTTACCTGGCCGCCTACGCGCCCTTTACGCCCAATAATTCCGAGCAACGCTGGCCCCCTCCGTATTACCGCGGCTGCTGGCACGGAGTTAGCCGGGGCTTCCTCTGGTGGTACCGTCAAGGCCTGGAGGTATTATCCCCAGGCCAATTCTTCCCACCCGACAGGACTTTACGACCCGAAGGCCTTCATCGTCCACGCGGCGTCGCTGCGTCAGGCTTTCGCCCATTGCGCAAGATTCCTCACTGCTGCCTCCCGTAGGAGTGTGGACCGTGTCTCAGTTCCACTGTGGCCGGTCGCCCTCTCAGGCCGGCTACCCATCGTAGCCTTGGTGAGCCGTCACCTCACCAACTAGCTAATGGGACGCGAGCCCCTCCCCGGGCGCCAACTTTCAATGAAGAGGTCAGCTTTGGATGCAGGGTCCGAAGACCCCGCATCGTCATCCGGTATTAGCCCGCCTTTCGGCAGGTTATTCCAGACCCAAGGGCAGGTTGCCCACGCGTTACTCACCCGTTCGCCACTGTACCGGGGGTCTTGCGACCCCTTTCTCGTGCGACTTGCATGTGTTAGGCACGCCGCCAGCGTTCGCTCTGAGCCAGGATCAAACTCTCCATTTGAACTCTGTGGCCCTGAAGGGCCGCCTAGTTTCCTGGTCGGTCTGATCTGGTTGATTGGTCTTGCTGAAGCTCAGATCTAACGGACGCACTATTCAGTTTTCAAAGAGCGGTTTTCGCGAGGGCTGCATTGTAGGCGAGCCTGCCGGCAGGTGTCAAGCCCCTGAACGCATTAATTTTCGCTTGATCGACCGCGCATCCTTAATATAGGATAGCCCCCGTGAGACAGGGCTCGGGTGGGCTGGCGGTTGGCCCACTTTTTTGTTTTATGGGCCCAGGGCGGCTCCGTACCCGGGCTTCGAGGGGCGGCGGCGATGACACCGGACATGACCGAAATCCTGGAGAAGGTCAGGGGAATGGCGGGGCAGATACTCGACCACGCGGGAATGCAGCTGGTACACGTGGAGGTCCAGCGGGAGCCAGGAGGGCTGATCCTTCGCCTCTACATCGACAAGGACGGGGGGGTCACCCTGGACGACTGCGCCCATGCCAGCCGGCAGATCTCGGCCCGGCTCGACGTCGACGATCCCATAGAGGACCGCTACACCTTGGAAGTCTCCTCGCCCGGGCTCGACCGGCCGCTCATCACCGAGATCGATTTCACACGGTTCGCGGGACGGTCGATCCGCCTTTCGACCCGCGTCCCGCTCGATGGAAGGCGCCACTTCCAGGGGCGGCTGGACGGTCTCGTCGAAGGATCGGTGCGGATGACGCTCGAGGGGGGACGCCAGGTTGAGATTCCCCGGGATCAGGTGGCCAGGGCGCGGCTCGAAGTGGAGATCTGAACCCGGAGTCGAAGGGCGAAAGACGAGAGGACGCCACGCATGAGCAACGAGATCTTTCAAGCGATCGAACAGGTCGGCCGGGAGAAAGGCATCGAGGTCGACATCATCATCCAGGCCGTGGAGGACGCCTACGCGGCCGCCGCGAAGAAGTACTTCCGCACCAAGGAAGACCTCGGCGCCAAGTTCGACCGCGAGACGGGATCGCTGGCCGTCTTCGCCCGGAAAAAGATCGTCGACGAAGTGACCAACCCCGATCTCGAGATCTCGCCGGACGAGGCGCAGGATCTGGCCCTGCCGGCCAACGACGAGGGGATCGTCGAGATCCAGAAGCCACGGGAAGAGCTGGCGCAGCTCGGACGGATCGCCGCGCAGGCGGCGAAGCAGATCATCTTCCAGAAGGTGCGCGAGGCCGAGCGGGATAACGTTTACAAGGAATACTTCAGCCGCGTCGGCGAGCTGGTGAACGGGGTCGTGAAGCGCTTCGAACGCGGCAACATCATCATTGACCTCGGCCGCACGGAGGGCCTGCTACCCAAGAAGGAGCAGTCGAAAGCAGAACGGTACAGCCAGGGAGACCGCATCCGCGCCGTCATCGTCGACGTGGATCGCAACGCCAAGGGGCCCCAGGTCATCCTGTCGAGGACCGACGAGCGCCTGCTCATCAAGCTCTTCGAGATGGAGGTTCCCGAAATCTACGACGGCACGGTGGCGATCGAGAAGGCGGTGCACGACTCCGGCGACCGCGCCAAGGTGGCGGTGCGCTCGAAGGACCGCGACGTCGATCCCGTGGGAGCGTGCGTGGGCATGAAAGGCTCGCGCGTGCAGTCGATCATCCGCGAGCTGCGGGGCGAGAAGATCGACATCGTCGAGTTCTCGGACGACGTGAGCACCTTCGTGACGAACTCCCTCAACCCGGCCAAGATCAATCGCGTGCAGATCACGGACAGCGAGAGCCGGACGCTCGAGGTCGTGGTGGACGACGAGCAGCTGTCGCTGGCCATCGGCAAGAAGGGCCAGAACGTGCGCCTGGCCTCGCGTCTGGTCGGCTGGAAGATCGACATCAAGAGCGAGCAGGAGAAGAAGCGCGAGGTCGAGGCCGAGATGGAGCGCATGGCCCGCGACACGCGGGAGATGGCCGCGCTCGAAGGAGTGAGCGAGAAGATCGTGCAGAAGCTGCGCGAAAGCGGCATCGGCAGCCTGGACGGCATCCTGGCCGCCCAGGTGGAAGGGCTGACACAGATTCCCGGGGTCGGCCCCAAGACGGCCGAGAAAATCGTCGCCGCCGCCGAGGCGGGCCTGACGGTCCGCGCCGAGCGCGAGGAGGGGGAGCGGCTCCAGAGGGAGCAGGAGGAGGCCGAGGCCGCCGCGCAGCAGGCCGAAGAACAGGCGAGGCTGGCCGATGAGGCGGCCGCCATGGAGGCTGCCCGCCAGGAGGAGGAAGCGGCTGCCGCCGCCGCAGGATCCGACGCGGCCGGGGAAGCCGCGGGCGAGGACTCGGGCGGCAACGGCGCCACAGACCAAGGGAACGAGGATGCGCAGCCGTTTTCAGAAGCACCGGAGGCTCCGAATGGCGTGGACGAGGCCGGGCCATCTCCCGATCGCCGTGAAGAGTCCCTGGCGCCCGACACCGGCGCACCGGGCAGCGGATCCGGCGAACGCAGGGAGGATTGAACGATGGCCAAGATCCGGGTTGGACAGCTCGCGAAGGAGCTGAACCTCAAGGTCCAGGAGGTTCTGGCGCGCCTGCGCGAACTGGGTGTCGAAGCGAAGACCAACCTCAGCACCGTGGAGGACGAGGTGGCAGGACGGTTGCGGGGCTCGGCGCCGGGCGGCGTCCGTAAGCCTGCCGAAGGATCGGCCGCCCGTACAGGAGCCGGAAAACCGGCCGCCGCGACCACGGCCGCCTCCAGGCCCGCGACCGCCGGCCCCGGAACCAGGGTCCAGGCGGCCCCGCGTCCCGCATCACCTGCTGCGACGACGCCGGTCGCGGTCCTGCCTCCGGTGTCCCCTGCCGGGCGTGGCGGCGCACCCCAGAAACCGGCCGCCACGAAGACCACGGTCCCGGCCGGAGCCAGGAGCCAAGCACCAGCCACGACCGCGTCCGCCAGCGCGCGTGCTGCCGTGCTTCCGGGCCGCCCCGCACCCACTGTTCCGGTGCGCCCGCCGGGGCACCCCGGAGCTCCGGCCGCCCCCCCGGCGGCCCAAAAGCCGGGGATGCCGGCACGGCCCCTCACAGCCTATCCTGTCCGGCCGGCCCCTCCCGGCTCGCCGATGCGGCCGCAGGTCCCGGGTACGGGGACGAGGCCTCTGGCGGCGAGAGGACCGGGGACGACTCCGGCCCGACCCGGGCAGGCCCCCTCCACCGTGCTCCGCCCCCTCCATGGCACGGCTCCCGCCGCCGGCCAGCGACCCGGTGCATCGCCTGCAAGGCCCGTGGCCGGCGGCGGGGCGCAGACGCAGCGGGCGCCGAGACCAGGATCCCTTGCCCCCTCGGCCGCCGCTCCCGGGGCACGGCCGCTGTCCGGGGCGCGTCCCGGAACGGCGGCGTCTCCGCTTCGACCCGCAGGACGCGCCGAGCCGCCTAAGCCGTCCGGCCGTGCTTCCGCCGGATCGGCCGCCGCGGTCGCGCCGCCGTCACGGCCTCACATGGCCCCGCCGCCGGCGCCGCGGGCCGCGATCCCTCCTCCGCCGCCGGTGCCCGATGTCCTGCAGGAGATCACCATCACCGAGGGGGTGACGATCAAGGAGCTGTCCGAGAAGATGGACCGCAAGGCCAAGGACATCATCACCAGGCTGATCGGACGAGGCATTCTCTCGACCATCAACCAGCCCCTGGACATCACCATGGCCAGGGAGGTCTGCCGCGAGTTGGGCTTTGACGCCAGGGTGATCTCGTTCGAGGAGGAGGTCTCCCTGGAGCAGACGAAGGAGGCCCAGCCGGGCGATCTGCGTCCCCGCGACCCGGTCGTCACCATCATGGGCCATGTCGATCACGGGAAGACGTCCCTCCTCGACGCCATCCGCGAGTCCAACATTGCAGCCGGGGAGGCCGGCGGCATCACCCAGCACATCGGCGCGTATCACATCCGTCGCACGGAGCGCGGCATCACCTTCATCGACACCCCGGGGCACGAGGCGTTCACCATGATGCGGGCGCGCGGCGCCCGCGTGACCGATATCGTGGTGCTGGTGGTCGCCGCGGATGACGGAGTCATGCCGCAGACCATCGAGGCCGTGCACCATGCCCGCGCGGCCGGGGTGCCGATGGTCGTGGCGATCAACAAGATGGACAAGCCGGGGGCCAACCTCGACCGGGTCAAGAAGCAGCTGTCCGATCAGGGCCTTCTGGTGGAGGACTGGGGCGGCGATGTGGTGGCCGTGCCGATTTCCGCCAAGCAGAAGAAGGGGATCCCCGAGCTCCTGGAGATGATCCTCCTGGTCGCGGACATCGGCGAACTCAAGGCGGATCCCTCCAGCCTGGCGTCCGGCGTCGTGCTCGACGCGCGGCTCGACCGATCGCGCGGGCCTGTGGCCACCGTGCTGGTGCAGCGCGGCACGCTGCGCATCGGCGATCCCTTCATCGCCGGCGCGATTCATGGCAAGGTGCGCGCCATGTTCGACGACCTCGGACACCGCGCGCGCGCGGCCGGCCCCTCCATCCCCGTGGAGGTCCTGGGCCTGGAGGGTGTCCCGGAGGCGGGGAATCCGTTCCAGGTCCTGGAGGACGAGTGGAAGGTCCGGCAGATCGGTGCCTTCCGCCAGCAGAAGCTGCGGCAGGAAGCGATGGCGAAGTCGTCCCGGCTGACGCTCGACCATCTGTACCAGCAGATCAAGGAGGGCATGGTCAAGGAGCTGCCCCTGGTGGTGAAGGCCGACGTGCAGGGCTCCGTCGAGGCCCTGAGCAAAAGCCTGAACGACCTGCCGTCCGACAAGGTGAAGATCAGGACCATCCATGCGGGATCCGGGGCGATCACCGAGACGGACGTCCACCTTGCCTCGGCGAGCAACGCCATCATCATCGGATACAACGTCCGCCCGGAGCGCAGCGCCCAGGAGCTGGCCGAGAAGGAAAAGGTCGACATCCGCCTGCACTCGGTGATCTACGACATCACCAACGAGATCAAGAACGCCATGCTCGGGCTCCTGGATCCGGAGGCCAAGGAGGTCTACCTCGGGCGCGCCGACGTGAGGCAGGTCTTCAAGGTGCCCAAGATCGGCGCGGTCGCCGGCTGCTACGTGTCGGACGGCAAGATCACGCGCAGCGCCGAGGTGCGCCTGCTGCGCGACAACGTCGTCGTGTACACCGGCAAGGTGGCTTCCCTCAGGCGGTTCAAGGACGACGCGAGCGAGGTCAAATCGGGCTACGAGTGCGGCATCGGCCTCGCCAACTACAACGACGTCAAGGTCGGCGACGTGATCGAGGCCTTCCGCGTCGAGAAAGTCGCCGTCAAGAACCTCTAGCCGGACGGAGCAGCGGCCTGGCGGGCGGTCGTCGTGAACGTGGCCCTGTGCGTCATCGAGATCCACCTTCCCGGGGTGACCTCCCTGAAGGAGAAGCGCCAGGTGCTGCGCAGTCTCAAGGACGGGCTGCGCCGGCATTACAACGTCTCGGTGGCCGAGATCGATCACCAGGACCTGTGGCAGCGCGCCACGCTCGGAATCGTCGGGATCGCCGCGGCCCGCGTGCCCCTGGAGCAGACCTTTTCCTCCGTCCAGGGCGAAGTCGAGCGCAAGGTCCCCGGCGAGGTCCTGAGCTGCGAGGTCGAATACCTGACGTAGGGGCCTGTCCGAGGATTCGGCCGGGCGGCGGGCGGCCGCCGGAAGGAATGCCGTGAGCACACGCACCGACCGGGTCTCCGATCTGATCAAAGACGAGATCTCACGGCTCCTGTTGCGCGAGGTGCGCGATCCGCGCGTCGGCTTCGTGACCATCACCGGCGCATCCGTCAGCCCCGACCTGAAGAACGTCCGCGTGTTCGTCAGCATCCTGGGAGAGCCGGAGGCGCGCCAGGCCTCGATCAAGGC
>JACOUZ010000289.1 GCA_016177515.1 Acidobacteriota bacterium | reverse complement strand
GCCGTGCCGGCGAAGATCCCGATCTTCGCCGAATCGGGATAGACCGCCACGTCCGGTTCGCTCATGGTCGAGAGGCACAGGTAGCGGAGGGGCCGTTTCGAAGTGTTGATGACCTGGTGCGCGCCCTCCTCCCCGACGACCAGCGCGACATAGTCGCCCCGGCGGATCGGCATCCGGCGCCCGGCGAGGCGCAGCGCTCCCTCGCCTTCGAGCACGTAGATCGCCTCCTCGTTGGCGCAGTGATAGTGATACGGGTAGGACCGCTTCCCCGGCGGCAGCTCGTAGACGCTGCAGCCGATCTGCCTGCCGCCGGCCGCGGCGCTGAGCTGCACGCCCTTCCAGCCGAACCGTTTTCCCTTCGAGAATCCGGACCACTTCAGGTCGGCCACGTTGACGACATGCCGGGCTTTCACCATGTCGATCCTCCAGACCGCCGCTCGCCCGTCTGCTGGCCTCCGTCCCGCCGTGACGATTCTCGGGCGCGGGGCCGGCACCGGAACGCGCATGGTACAGGAAAACGCCCGGCGACCGTGCGGGGGCGCCTACAGGCAGGGGCTGTTGTTGGGGCGGATGCGGCCCTCGCTGTCGGTGCCGAGGATTCCTTCGAGGCCGGCGTGCACGCCGGTCACCAGGTAGGAAAACGCCTGACCGTCGGGAGGGTTCTCCGGGTCGCTGAAATCGGGCGCGGGAAGTCCCTGCAGGAAGCAGGAGCCGTAGGCGGTCGCCGACAGGCCGGGGATCGTGCCGCGGTAGACGTTGTACCCGTCCACGAACAGGCCGTCGGTTCCGGTGAATCCGGTGGACGTCGCTGCGAAATCGGAGACGATCGAGGCGGCGATATAGCCCGCCTCCAGGGCGCGCAGCTTGCCGTGACCGTAGTAGGTGTTGGGCAGGGGGCCGGGCGAGATGGCGAACGAGTCGGATCGGGCCGAGGCGGTGATCGCCGCCTTCACTTCGGGCCCCTCCAGGTCAGGGTTGATCGCCAGAAGAAGGGCGGCGGTGCCGGCGACGTGCGGGGTCGCCATGCTGGTGCCTCTGATGTCCCCGTGCTCCCCGTCGCGCTCGGTGAAATTGTTGCCGCGCGTCGCCTGGATCGATCCGGCGAGGGACGACCCGACCCACTCGCCCGGCGCCGCGACGTCTGGCTTGATCCGGCCGTCGCGCGTCGGCCCGAGGGACGAGAAGCCGGACAGGCTCCCGACGCCCGAGAACGTGCTGAGGCTCGCGACGATCTGCTGGCCGATTACGTTGATCCAGCTGTTCTTCCCGGCGTACGAGCCGGCGGTGATGGCGTGCTTCGAAGTCCCCGGGACGCCGACGCTCTTGCCGAGGTTCGAGACGGTCAGGCTGACGAACGACAGGAGGCCCGCGGAGGCCTCGTTCCACAGGTCGAAAGTCGGAGAGGGGGAGGCGATGGCGTCGGTCGTGACACGGATGGTCCAGGTCCCGGTGCGCGGCGGCACGACCGGGTTGCACGTGCTGCTGTCCCAGAGCTGGATGAAGACCTCGTTGTCGCCGTTCACGGGATCGGGGGCGTTCGTGGCGTCGACCTGCACCGCCCCGTCGGCGGTGCAGACGATTCCGGAGTCGGCGCCGTGCGCCGCGCTGACGGTGATCCCGGTCGGCGTGACGACGCTCACAGTGGCGCGGTCGTCCCCCTCGTACCAGAGGTCCAGCCAGATGAAGTCGTTGTCGCCGCCACCGTTCGGCGTGTACGACGGATTGAAGTTGTTGGTCACCGAGGCGCCGGCGGCCGGCAGAGTCCCCTCCCAGTGGAAGGCCCGCGGCGTGCGGTCGCGCCCCCCGGAATTCCCCGCCGCGATCGCCATCTGCGCGCCCCGCCGGCCCGGGCCGACCGCGGCGTCGATCGCGCGCTCGTCCGGATCGGTGCCGTCGTGCGCCCCGATGTCGGTGCCGAGGCTCATGTTGCCGACCCACGGCCTGCCGGCGGCCGCCGCCGTCTGGCTGATGAACTGCACGGCCGCGGTCAGGTCGCAGGCGTCGCAGAAGTTCCCCCCGTCGTCAAACACCCGGACGATCAGAAGATCGGCTTCGGGCGCTACTCCCGCGAACGTTCCGGCCGCGATGCCGTTGCCCGTTTCGAGGCCGTTGCCGGCGGCGGTGCCGGCCACGTGCGTCCCGTGTCCGTGGCCGTCGCCCGTCAGGAGCGTGCCGCTGGTCGCAAGCGCGGCGTCGATGTCGCTCTGCGCGTAGTAGGCGCCGAAGGAGAAGCCGGCTGGAGGCGGATGGGCCGGATCGCTGAGCGTCTGGTCCCAGATGCCGAGGATGCGCGAGGTGCCGTCGGCGTTCCTGAAATCATGGTCGGTCCACTGGATGCCGGTGTCCACGACGGCGACGATGGCGCCCGCGCCGCGAGTCAGGGCGCTGTTCGCCTCGTCCGACCCCAGGTGGGCCGAGGTGGTGCTGACCTCGTTGAGCAGACTGTAGCCGTGGGCCGCCTTCAGCCAGGCGATCTCCGGCCTCCTGGCCAGCGCTTCGAGGGCGGCGGCAGGGACGCGCAGCGAGGCGACGGCGCCGAAGCGCCCTTTGACCTGCGCTCCGAGACCGGGCAGGTCGCGCTCGAGGGACGCCCAGGTGCGGCCGGCGGCCGGCGCGGCCCCGGCGAGTCCGATCTTGACGTGCGCCACCGGAGCCGCGGCCTTCTCGATCTGCAGGAAGCGCGGCAGCGACCGGGCGGCCTCCTCCGATCGGCCGGGCACCGTCTCCTTGAACCGCCCCTCCGTCTTCACCGTGCCCCGGGCCAGCCGTCTCAAGAAGGGATCGAGCTTGCGCTCCCAGCCGGTTCCGGCGGGCGGGACTCCCCCTTGCGCCGGGGGGCCGGCGGCAGGAGAGGAGAGGGCAAGCAGGATGAGAACCGGGGCGCAAAAGCTGACCCCCCGGACGGTGCGGGAGTCTCTCATGCGGCGCTAAGTGTACGGTGGGATCCGGCTCCGGGCAACGCTAGAAGTCGAAGCGGCCGCCGATGGTGATGGTCTGGATCGGGCTGGAGACGTCCCCGGTCATATAGTGGTACGCCATCTCGCCATGCAGGGCGAACCATCTCAGGAGATGGACGCTCATGCCGATCCCCCAGTTGACCCCGATCTCCACGTCGTTGCGGGTGTCGCGGTCGTCGGTCAGCCGGACGTCGTAGAAACCGATGCCCCCGGCCACGAACGGGTGCACGACGCGAAAACGGGGGGTGAAAACCAGGTCTCCGGTCAGGAAAAAGGCGTTGGCGTCGCGCGTGCCGATGGAGGGGCTGATGGTCTCCCGTCCGCTCAAGGACAGGAAGCCGGCCGTCGCCCGATAGGCGGCGAAGCCGCTTTTCTGGTATTGCACCCCGAAGCTGAGGGTCTGGTCCGAGCGGTAGGAGTTGTCGCTCTTGGTGCCCGATTCGCCAAGACCCACGAAGAACGAGTAGTCGCCCGGCTGGGTAGCAGCCAGGGCGGCCGCCGGGACAGACAACGTCGCAAGCAGGATGAGGAACGGGGCGACAGCCGTGGCCTGCTTCATGGCAGATCCTCCGCGGCTACATTCGAGCCGCCTGTCTTTCCCCACACAGTCACGGATGCTATCACAGGTCGATTTCAATAATCGCACCTTTCCACACTATCTAGTATCTATGACTAATGGCGTTCATACATATTGAGCGCATCGGCTGCACCGACCGCAGCATCGTCTATCTGATTGGGGCTGTTTAAGTTTGTGCTTGACAACTACACGGTGACTCTCTATATTCCCGCGGTGGAGTAAAGTGGCCTAAAGTGGCCATTCGCCTCTAGAAAATAATTCAAGCGCCAGATGCCTCCGGGGGGGGCCGAGGCACTGTCTGCCCCCGCCGGCGCTGGACCATCGGGATCGCCGACGAGGGAACGGATGCTCAGGGGAAACTCCCCGGCCAAAGTCGACGACAAGGGGCGCCTGAAGATCCCTGCCCTCTTTCGAAAATACCTCGAAGAGACCCACGGCCGCGACTGCTTCGTGACTTCCCTCACCGGCGATTTCGTGCGCCTCTACCCGATGCCGGTCTGGCTCGAGGTCGAGAAGAAAATCGCCGCCCACTCGTCGATCAGCCCACCGATGGCCCGTTTCCGGAACTTCGTCAATTACTACGGGCAGTCCGCCGCCATGGACGACCAGGGCCGCATCCTGATCCATCCGCTCTTGCGGCTGAAGAGCGGCATCGACGGCGAGGTGGCCGTGATCGGGAACCTGTCTTATCTGGACATCTGGAACCGCGAGAAGTTCGAGACGATGCTCGCCTCGCAGCCTCTGTCCGACGACGACCTCAAGGTCCTTTCCTCTCTCGGCATCGGCTGAGGAGATTGTGCGACGCAGAACGACATGGAAGGCAGATCGCACCGGCCGGTCCTCCTGCACGAGACGCTGGTCGCGCTCCGGTGCCGTCCCGGGGGCCTCTGGGTGGACGGAACCGTCGGGGCCGGAGGCCATGCCGAAGCGATCCTGCGCGCCTCGGCGCCGGACGGCCGGCTGCTCGGCTGCGACCGCGACCTCGAAGCCCTCGAGGCGGCCCGGCGGAGACTGGCGCCGTTCGGCGAGCGGGCCATTCTCCGGCACGCCGACTACCGGCGGCTGCCGCGGCTTCTGGACGAGCTCGGCCACGGCCGTGTTTCCGGGATCCTGCTCGACCTCGGGATCTCGTCCCTGCAGATCGACGACCCGGAGCGCGGCTTCTCCTTCCGGGAGGACGGGCCCCTGGACATGAGGATGGATCGATCACAGGCGGTCACGGCCGCCGACCTGGTGAACTCCCTCCCGGCGGATCGGCTCGCCTCGATTTTCAGGAGGTTCGGCGAGGAGCCGGCGGCGCGGCGGATCGCGGGCGCCATCGCGCGCGCCAGGACCCGCGCCCCGATCCGCACCACCCTGGCGCTGGCCGGGATCGTGTCGGGCGCGGTCCCGGAGCGCGGCGGCGGGCGCATCCACCCTGCGACCCGGGTGTTCCAGGCGCTGCGCATCGAGGTGAACGCGGAGCTGGAAGGGCTCGACCGACTGCTCGAGGAAGCCGCGCGCCGGCTCCTGCCCGGCGGGCGGATCGCCGTCATCGCGTTCCACTCTCTCGAGGACCGCATCGTCAAGAGCACCCTGCGCGCCCTGACGCGGCGCTGCGTCTGCCCGCGCGGCCTCCCGGTGTGCGCCTGCGGGCGCCCCGGTCTCCTGCGCCCGGCCACAAGGAAGCCGGTGCGGCCGTCCGCCGCGGAGATCGACGGGAACCCGCGCAGCCGCAGCGCCCGCCTGCGGGCCGCGGAACGGCTGGAGCGCGCCGCATGAGCCACCGCGCCGAGGCGCCGCGCCTCCTGATCAACGCCCGCATGGTCAAGGAGAAGGACCGCGCGCGGGCCCGGGAGCTGCGCCGCCTCCTGCTCTGCGGCGCGGCGATCCTCGTGCCGCTCCTGGTGTACGTCTGGCAGCGCGTCGACTTCCTGCGGGTCTCCTACCAGGTGGAGGCGCTCAAGAAGGAGCGCCAGGATCTGCAGGAGAAGAACAAGCACCTGTCGGTCGAGCGCTCCTTCCTGATGTCGCCGGATCGCATCGAGCGCATGGCCCGCAAGGAGCTCGGCATGGTCGATCCGTCGCCGTCCGACGTGCGCAGGGTGGCGGTGATCGACGGCCGCATCAACCAGGTCCAGGCCCGGGGCGGCTCCCCGGGCGGCGAAGGCAGAGGCACGCCCGGGGCGGCGCCCCCGGACGGCGGGGCCGGCGGCGAGGCCGGCGGCGTCATCGAGGCGGGAATCGGGATCATCCGCCCGGTGGGGACGGCCGCCCCCAGGCGGCCGGACGACAGGGTCAGGCCCTGAGATGCGCGCAGCGGGAGGACGACGGTGAGGCGTGGACTTCCGGGAATCGTGGACGGCGGCGGGCGCCGGTCCCGGGGGCGGTCCCGCGCGGGGCGCCCGCGCCCCTTTGCGGGGCGGCGCGCGGCGCGCGGCCCGGGTGACGATCGCTCCCCGCGCAGCCGGCGCGCCAGGCTGATCCTGCTCGTGGTCGGAGTGGCCGCGGGCCTGCTGGCGATCTTCGGGCGCTGCGCCCACCTGCAGGTGATCCGCGCCCCCGAGCTCCTGGATCAGGCACGGTCGCAGCAGGAAAAGACCATCACCCTCGACCCGTTGCGCGGCCCGATCCTGGACCGCAACGGCAAGGAGCTGGCGGTGAGCGTGGACGTCGACTCGGTGTTCGGCGAGCCCGGGGGCGTCAGCGACCCGGCCGCGGCGGCGCGCCGCCTGGCCCCGGTCGTCGGCCTGCCGGCCTCCGAGCTGCGCGAGCGTCTCTCGACCGATCGCCACTTCGTCTGGATCAAGCGGAAGATCACGCCCGAGCTCCGCCGGCGCATCGAGGCGCTGAGGATCGAGGGCGTCGGCTTCGTGCGCGAGAGCCGGCGCTACTACCCGAAGCGCACCCTGGCGGCGCACCTGGTCGGCGCCTGCGGCGTGGACAACCAGGGGCTGGCGGGGCTCGAGTTCATGTTCGACGGCGCCATCCGCGGCACGCCGGGCCGGATGGTGGCCTTGCGCGACGGCCGGGGCGGGCGCGTCCTCGACCGCGAGAGGAAGGAGCCGGCGCCCGGGTTCGGCCTGTCTCTCACCGTGGACGAGGTGATCCAGTACGACGTCGAGCGGGCGCTCGACGAGTCGATGCGCGAGACCCGCGCCGAGGGGGCCACCGTGGTGGTGCTGCGGCCGCAGACGGGGGAGATTCTCGCCCTGGCCAGCCGGCCGGTGTTCGATCCGAACGCCTACTCGGAGGCGCGCGAGACGGCGCGCCGCAACCGCGCCACCACCGACTACTACGAGCCGGGATCCACCTTCAAGGTGGTGACCGCCGCGGCGGCGCTGGACGCGGGGAAGGTGCACCCGAAGGAGGTCATCTGGTGCGAGAACGGGTCGATCGTCGTGGCAAGGCATCGCTTCAAGGAGGACCGCCTGCCCTATGGCAACCTGACTTTCACGGAGGTCCTGGCCAAATCGAGCAACGTCGGGACCATCAAGGTGGCCCGGCGGCTTCTGGCCGAGGAGTTCATCGGCTACATCAAGGGCTTCGGCTTCGGCCGCAAGACCGGCATCGATCTGCCGGGTGAGAGCCCCGGGATCCTGCGGGAGGTTTCCGCCTGGTCCGGCCTGTCCCAGGCCTCCCTCGCCATGGGGCAGGAGATCGGCGTCACGACCCTGCAGCTCGCAGCGATGATGGGAACGATCGCCAACGACGGCGTCTGGAAGCGGCCGCGCATCGTGCAGGCGCTGATCCCGGCGCCGGGAGGGCGCGCCCCTGCGCCGCCCGGATGGCCGGGAGGCGCTCCCTCCGCCCGGGCAAGCCTGGGCGGCGCGGACGCTCCGGGTGGAGCGGACGCGGGCGGCCTGCCCGAACCGGCTGTCGCCGCCGCACCCGACAGGCGGCGCGTGATCGAGGCGAGGACCGCGCGCACGCTGCGTTCCATGCTGCAGATGGTGACCACCGACGGCACCGGCAAGGCGGCGTCGGTCGCCGGGTACAGCGTCGCCGGCAAGACCGGCACGGCGCAGAAGATCGACTCCAGCGGCCGATACGCGCGCGGCAGGTACGTCTCGTGGTTCGCCGGGTTCGTGCCGGCCGGCACCCCGGCCCTGGCAATCGTGGTCATGATCGATGAAGCGAAGGGGCCGAGGTTCCACGGCGGCGACGTGGCCGCCCCGGTCTTCGCGTGCATCGCCAGGGCGGCGCTTTTGTACCTCAAGGTGCCGCCGGACCACGAGGAGCCCCTGGTCTTCGATCGTTCGCTTCTGGCCGCGGCCGCTCCCGATGGCGGACGGCCGGAGCGCGACCGGCCCGCGGGCGCCGTCCACAGGATCCGGCGCGACGGCGCGGCCGCGGCGGCCGTCCCGGCGCTGGCCCGGGCCGGCGGCGCCGTGCGCGCTTCGCTGGCCGGAGGCCTGCCCGCGGCCCCGGAGCGGCGGGCGCCGCGCGCGGCCACGGCGATGCCCGATGTCGTCGGGCTGAGCCTGCGCCAGGCGACCGAGGCGCTCGCCGCCGCCGGCCTCTCGTGCAGCCATGACCGCAACGGTCCGAACGTCATTCGTCAGGAGCCGGAGCCGGGAGCGCCGGTCACACCCGCGACCCCGTGCGCGGTGATCTTCTAGGAGTGAATTTCCAAGGAGGCAGGGATCCGACGTGCAGCTCTGGCAGCTCCTCGAAGGCCTGTCGGGCGTCAAGCTGAGCGGCAGCCCGTCCACGTCCATCCGCGGACTGGCGTACGACTCGCGGGAGGTGGAGCCGGGATATCTGTTCGCGGCGCTGCGGGGGCAGAAGAGCGACGGGAACGATTTCGTGGACGCCGCGATTGCGAAGGGGGCCGTGGCCGTTCTGTCGCACCGCACTCCTGGCCGCCACGCCGCCGCGGTCACCTGGGTGCAGGCCGACAACGAGCGCCGCGGGCTGGCCCTGGCGGCGCGCAACTACTACGGCCGCCCGGACGAGCAGATGACCCTGATCGGCGTCACCGGCACGAACGGCAAGACGACCGTCTGCTTCCTGCTCGAGTCGATCCTCAGGGAGGCGGGGCTCAAGCCCTGCCTCCTGGGGACGGTGCTCTACCGCTACAACCGCGACGAGACGAGGGCCGGGCGCACGACGCCCGAGTCGCTCGATCTGCACCGCCTCCTCGACCGCTTCGCCACCGCCGGGGCGCGCTCCTGCGCCATGGAGGTGTCGTCCCACTCGCTGGCCCTCGACCGGGTGGCCGGCCTCCCTTTCGCCGCCGCCGTCTTCACCAACCTCACGCAGGACCACCTCGATTTCCACGGCACCATGGAGCGCTACTTCGAGGCCAAGGCGGCACTGTTCACCGGGCTCGACGCGAAGGCGGTGGCCGTCCTCAACGCCGACGACCGCCACGCGGAGCGGCTGCGCGGGGCGACGCGGGCGCGCACCGTCACGTTCGGGGAGGGGGAAGGCGCGGACGTGCGCCTCGAGGAGATCCGCGCCGGCGTCTCCGGCACCGAGATCGTCCTGTCGATCGCGGCGGGCCTCGCGGCGGAGCGGCGGCTCCAGGCGCGCTCGCCGCTCCTGGGCCGGCCGAACGCGTTCAACATGGCGGCCGCCGCCGCGACCGCCCTGGCCCTGGGCGCGCCGTCCCGCGCCGTGGAGCGGGGTCTTCTGTCCGTGGCCGGCGTGCCGGGCCGCTTCGAGCGCATCGACGAGGGCCAGGCGTTCACCGTGCTGGTGGACTACGCCCACACCGACGACGCCCTGCGCAACCTGCTTCTGGTGGTGCGCGATCTGCGCCCCCGGAAGGTGATCGCCGTGTTCGGCTGCGGCGGCGACCGCGACCGCAGCAAGCGCCCGCTGATGGGCTACGCCGCGGCGACCGGCAGCGACGTCGTGGTCGTCACCTCCGACAACCCGCGCAGCGAGGACCCGATGGCGATTATCCGGGAGATCCTGCCGGGGACGCGGAGGTCGTTCACCGGCGACCCGTGCGGCCAGACCGGGCAGGAGCGCTGCCTGGTGATCCCGGACCGCAAGGAGGCGATCCGCCGCGCGCTGTCGCTCGCCGCCGAGGGCGACTGCGTCGTGATCGCCGGCAAGGGGCATGAGACGCGCCAGATCCTGGGGGATCGGACCATCCCGTTCGACGACCGCGAGGTGGCGCGCGAGTTCCTGCGCGCGCTGCCGCGCGGCTCGGCGCGGGGCCACGCGGCTTGCTAGGAGCCGCGCGGAACGGATCGGAGGGGCCGGCTCCCGATGCCCAGGTTGAGTCTGGCGGCGGTCGCCCGCGCGGTGCGGGGCGAGGTGGCCCTCGGCGCACGGCCGCCGGCGCGGGGCGCGGAGCACGAGGTCGAGGGGTACAGCATCGACTCGCGCACCGTGCGGCCGGGGGAGCTGTTCTTCGCAATCGTCGGTCCCCGGGTCGACGGTCACGAGTTCGTGGGCCAGGCGATCGCCGCAGGGGCGGCCGTTGCGGTGGTCCACAAGGGGGGCCCGGAAAGGTACCCGGACGCCCCGGCGATCGTCCGGGTGAAGGACACGACGCGCGCCCTGCAGGATCTCGGGGCGCACGTCCGCCGGGCCCGGCCGCTCCGGGTCGCGGGGATCACCGGCAGCGCCGGCAAGACGACGGCGAAGGAGATGGCGGCGGCCGTCCTGGGTCAGCGCTGCAAGGTCCTGAAGTCGGAAGGGAACCTGAACAACGCCTACGGGCTGCCGCTGATGCTCCTGCGGCTGCGCGACGAGCAGGAGGCGGCGGTCCTGGAGATGGGAATGAGCTACAAGGGCGAGATCGCCCGGCTGGCCGAGATCGCCGACCCGGACGTCGGGGCGATCCTGAACGTGCTCAGGGTCCATCTCGAGCACTTCGGCACGCTCCGGAGAATCGCCGCGGCCAAGGGCGAGCTGTTCGCCGGCATGCGCAAGGGCGCCGTCGCCGTCTACAACGCCGACGACCCCCTGGTCGCCCGCCTCGGCCGCGCCTTCCCGGGCCGCTCCATCCCCTACGGGCTCGAGGCGAAGAAGGCGCAGGTCAAGGCCGGGGCGATCGAATTCGACGGGCTCCGGGGCTCCCGCTTCGTCCTGCTCCACGACGGCGGCAGCGTGCCGGTGCGGCTCTCACTGCCGGGGAAGCACAACGTGTACAACGCCCTCGCCGCCGCCACCATCGGACGGGCGTTCGGCCTCACCGGCGACGAGATCCGCCGCGGCCTGGAGACCGTCCGCCCCGCGAGCATGCGCGGCGTCCTGCACCGCCTGGCGAACGGTGTCGAGGTCCTGGACGATTCCTACAACAGCAACCCGGCGGCGATGGAGAGGGCCCTCGAGGCGCTCGCGGCCGCGGCGCCCCGCGGCCGGCGCGTCCTGGTCTCGGGCGACATGCTCGAGCTGGGCGATTACGAAAAACCCGCGCACGCCCGGCTCGGCAGGCAGGTCGCGAAGGCGGGCATCGGCCTGTTCGTGGCCGTCGGGCCGCTGCACCGGCGGGCCGCCGCGGCCGCGGCCGCCGCGGGCGCCGGGGACGTGCGCCAGTTCGAGGACTCGGATGCGGCCGCCGTTTTCGTCGCCTCCGCGGCGCGGCCGGGGGACCTCGTCCTGGTGAAAGGATCGCGCGGCATGAAGATGGAGCGCGTGGTGCAGGCGCTGCTCGCCGCGGGAGGCGGATCCTGATGCTTTACCACCTCCTGTTCTCCCTTTACCCGTCGATCAAGATCATGAACGTCGTCCGGTACATCACGTTCCGGACGGCCCTGGCGACCCTGACCGCGCTCCTGATCAGCCTGGCCTTAGGACCCCGGCTGATCCGCAGGCTGAGAGAGTTTCAGATAGGGCAGCAAATCAGACCCGAGGGGCCTCTTTCCCACCAAACCAAAAAAGGCACTCCCACCATGGGGGGGCTCCTCATCATTATCGCGGTGGTGCTCCCCTCCCTTCTCTGGGCGGATCTCACCAACCCTTTCGTGTGGATGGTTCTCGTGTCCATGCTCCTCTACGGGGTCATCGGATTCGCGGATGACTACCTCAAGATCACACGGAAGAGGTCCCTCGGGCTGACCGTGAAGCAGAAGATGCTGGCGCAGTGGACGGTGGCGCTCCTGCTCGGGCTGTGGCTCCTGTGGCTGGCCGATCACGGGCGCTACACGACGCAGTTCAGCCTGCCGTTCTTCAAGAAATGGACCCCCGATCTGGGGATGTGGTACGTGCCCTGGGCGATGCTGGTCATCGTCGGCGCGGCCAACGCCGTCAACCTGACCGACGGCCTGGACGGCCTGGCGATCGGCTCCTCGCTCATCGCCTCCGCCACCTACGCCATCCTCGCCTACATCGCCGGGCACGCGAAGGTGGCCGGGTATCTCGACGTCCCGAACGTCAAGGGATCGGGGGAGCTGGCGATCATCTTCGGCGCCCTGGTCGGCGCCTCGCTCGGCTTCCTCTGGTTCAACTGCAACCCGGCGCAGGTGTTCATGGGCGACGTCGGGTCGATGGCGATCGGCGCGTCGCTGGGCACCGTGGCGGTGGCGATCAAGCAGGAGGTGCTGCTGGTGTTCGTCGGCGGGCTGTTCGTCATCGAGGCGCTGTCGGTGATCCTGCAGGTGGGATCGTTCCGGATGCGCGGCAGGCGGATTTTCCGGATGGCGCCGATTCACCATCATTTCGAGCTCAGCGGCTGGCCGGAGCAGAAGGTCGTCATCCGCTTCTGGATCGTCGCCATCATTTTCTCGCTCTTGAGCCTGTCCACGCTCAAGTTGCGTTAGGCTCCCAGGAGCAGCCCGATTCCGGGGTCTCTCGACATGAACGCCATGCCGCAGCGCCCGTCCCCGCCGAAGCTCGCCGGCAGCCGCGTCGTCGTGGTCGGCGCGCGGGCGAGCGGCCTTGCCATGGTCCGCTTCCTGCTGTCGCGGCATGCGTCGGTCGTCCTGACCGACGTCCGGCGGCTGGAGGATCTGGGTCCCGCCGTGGCCGAGCTGGCGCGGGCCGGGGCGCGCCTCGAGCTCGGGAAGCACGAGTCGGCCACTTTCGCCGGGGCCGACCTCGTGGCCGTCAGTCCCGGGGTGCCGCTGTCGATCGAGCCGATCGCCCTGGCGCGCCGCAGGGGCGTGCGCGTGGTCGGGGAGATCGAGCTGGCGTCCTGGTTCCTGCAGGGAATCCTGATCGGCATCACCGGCACGAACGGCAAGAGCACGACCACCGCCCTGACGGCCCACCTCCTGTCCGGCGCCGGGCTCCGGGCCACCGCCTGCGGCAACATCGGGCTGCCGCTGACCGACCTGATCCCGCGAGACGCGCCGGACCATTACTACGTCATCGAGCTGTCGTCGTTCCAGCTCGAGGCGGTCGACACCTTCCGGCCCTGGATCGCCGCGTTGCTGAACCTGGCCCCCGATCACCAGGACCGGTACGACAGTCCGGTCTCCTACTACCAGGCCAAGACGCGCATCTTCAGGAACCAGGGGGCGGCCGACCACTCCCTCCTGAACCGCGACGACCCCGAGGTGTGGGGGCTGGCGCGCACCCTGAAATCGCGCCTCCACCCGTTCAGCCGCGCCCGGGAGGTCGAGGACGGGGCCTGCCTCAGGGGGGATCGGATCGTGGTGCTGAGCGGCGGGCGCGAGATCCGGGCGATCCCCCTGGCGAAGGTGCCGCTGTACGGTGCGCACAACCTCGACAACGTCATGACCGCCCTCCTGATCGCCGACCTGTGCGGCGTGCCTCTCCCCCGGGCCGAGCGCGCCCTGGCCTCGTTCCGCGGACTGCCGCACCGCCTGGAGAAGGTGCGCGATCTGGACGGCGTGGCCTTCTTCAACGATTCCAAGGCGACCAACGTGGCCGCCACGATCACATCGCTCCAGAGCTTTCCGGGAAGGGTCGTGCTGATCCTCGGCGGCAAGGACAAGGGCGGCGACTTCACGCAGCTCGTGCCTCTCGTCCGCGCCCGGGTGACGCACCTGGTGCTGATGGGGAAGGCGCGCGACACGATCGCCGGGCAGATCGGCTCCGCCGCCCCGGCCACGAAGGTCGTCACGATGGCCGAAGCGGTCGAGGCGGCCCGTTCCCGGGCGCCCCGGGGCGGGGTGGTCCTGCTGGCGCCGGGGTGCGCCTCGTACGACCAGTATTCGGGATTCGAGGAGCGCGGCGAGGACTTCCGCCGCCTCGTCCTGGCCCTCCAGCCGGTGGCCCCCTGATGGCGCGCAAGCTGGCGTTCGACAAGACCCTGTTCGGCGTGGGAGTCGGCCTCACGCTGTTCGGCCTGCTGATGATCTACAGCGCCTCGGCGGTCATCGCCATGGAGCGCTTCGGCGGCGCGCACCACTTCCTTCTGAAGCAGTCGGTGGCCGCGGTCATCGGGCTGGGCTGCATGGTGGCGGCGATGCACGTGGACTACAGGCGCCTCTTGAAGCGGCCGGTGGTCTACTTCGCCCTCCTGGCCAGCACGCTCCTGCTCATCGGCGCCCTGGTCGCCGACCGCACGCACCAGGTGCACCGCTGGATCATCGTCGGCCCGGTGCAGATCCAGCCCTCCGAGATCGCCAAGCTGGCGCTGGTCCTGTTCCTCGCCTACCTGATGGCGCGCAAGGAGACGCGGGTGAACGACGTGGTGGGAACCATCATCCCGTGCGCCGTGGTCGTCGGGCAGATAGCGCTTCTGGTCTACCTGCAGCCCGACCTCGGGACCGCGGCGATCTACGTGCTCCTGGCGATCGCGCTCCTGTTTCTCGCCGGGCTGCGCTGGCGCTACCTCCTGTTCTCGGGGGGCGGGTTCCTGCTGGCGCTGGGGCTGATGATCCTGCAGGCGCCTTACCGCGTGCGGCGCATCCTGTCCTTCATGAACCCGGAGGAGGACCCGCTGGGGTCCGGCTTCCAGGTGCGCCAGTCGATCCTGGCGGTGGCCAGCGGCGGCTTGCACGGCCAGGGCGTCGGGGAGAGCCGCCAGAAGCTGTTCTTCCTGCCGGAGCCGCACACCGATTTCATCTTCTCGGTGATCGCGGAGGAGCTGGGACTCATCGGCGCGGCCGCGGTGATCGCCGCCTTCGGCGTGCTGTTCTGGCGCGGCGTCGTGGCGGCGATCGGGGCGCCCGACCGGGGCGGTTACTACCTCGGGATGGGGATTACCACCTGGCTGGTCGCGCAGGCGATGATGAACATGGCGGTGACGCTCGGACTGATGCCGACCAAGGGGATCCCGCTGCCCTTCCTGTCGTACGGCGGGTCGAGCCTGGTCGTCAGCCTGTGCGCGCTCGGCGTGCTGCTGAACATCTCGCAGCACTCGTCGTAGGCGCGATCACAAGCGATGGCGGCCGAGTCGTTCGTGATCGCCGGCGGCGGGACGGGAGGACACCTGTATCCCGGCATCGCCATCGCCGAGGAGCTGGCGAGCCGGCGCAGGGGGGTCGCGATCGTGTTCGCGGGGGCGGGGACGGAGCTGGAGCGCAGCATCCTGGCCCCGCACGGCTACCGCCTGATCGCGGTTGCGAGCGGGGGCGTGGTGGGGAAAACCTGGACCGGGAGGATGCGCGGGATCGGGAGGGCGGCGGCCGGCTACCTCCAGTCGATCCGGGTGCTTTGGGAGATGAAGCCGAAAGCGGTGATCGGGGTCGGGGGGTACGCCTCCGGCCCGATGGTGATGGCCGCGGTGACGCTGCGCCTGCCCAGCCTGATCCACGAGCAGAACTACCGCCCGGGCCTGACCAACCGGATCCTGGCGCCGTGGGTGCGCAAGGTGGCGGTGTCGTTCGCGGAGACGAAGCACTCCTTCGGCGGCCGGGGCG
>JACOUZ010000279.1 GCA_016177515.1 Acidobacteriota bacterium | reverse complement strand
GTCCTGGCCCTGGTGGACGGGCGGCGCACCGTCCGCGAGATCATCGTCCTCGCCCGTCAGAGCGAATTCGAGACCTGGCAGGCGCTGCACGTCCTCCTGTCGGCCGGCGTCATCCGCATCCACGTCCTGGCGCTCGATCCGGCCGAGGACCGCCCCGCCGTCCCGCACCCCGACGACGAGGCCCTGGAGCGGACGATCGGACGGTACGGCGGCGCCATCGCCATGCTCCTCGAGCGCGCTTCCGCCGCCGCTCCCGAGGAGGCGCGCCGCCTGCGCAGGCGCCTGCGCGATGCGAAATTCGAGCAGGCCGAGATCCTGAAGGAGATCGCCATCGATCCGGAAGGCCGGATCGACCGGCGCGTCCTGCTCGCCAACGTGGCCGACTACCCGCCGGGGCAGCGGGCGCGCGTCCTCCAGGGCGCCCTCGAGCGCCTGCTGCGGCTCCTGACGGACGATCTGAAGGGAAAGGTCCCGATCGACGACATCCCGGCCGCGCTCGAGCTGGAGGAGTGAGACCGCCCCCGCGCGGGCCGGTGTCGGGCTGACGCGCCGCGGCTACCCGGCGCGGGCCATCAGGGCGCGGGCGATCTCGAAGCGCGCGCGCCCGGCGGGCATTTCCCTGACCCGCCTCAGCAGGGCCTCGCGCTCGGCCCCGGGCAGGTCGATGCCGGCACCGGTCGCGGCGGCGACCTCCTCGGCAATTTCCCTGTACAGCGCCTCCGGATCGGCCTGTCCCCCGGCCGGCCAGTCGAACCCGGCGCACACCGGCTGCAGCTCGGGCGGCACCGGGAGGCGCGGCGCCGTGAGGACCAGCAGCGAGCGCGCCGTCTCGTGCTCCATCGCCATCTCGCGCAGGATCCGGACGACCATCTTGTCCTCGAGGCAGGGGCGGAAGTCGGCGAGGACGAAGAGGCCGCCGCTCTTGTGGCGGCGGATGAACTCGAGCGCCCGCCCCGGCTCGCGGTACAAGTCCCCCATCAGCTGGCCGTTCTCCTTGACCAGGCCCTTGCCCGCCGACCAGACGTAGAACTCCCGCTGCAGCGACGCGGCCAGCCGGCGCAGAGCGGCGATTGCCCCCTTTTCCTCCCAGGTCTGCAGGCACACGATAGGCGCCTGCATGCGCATCCTGCCCGCGTCGAAGCGGGTCGCCGTGCGGAAGATGTTCTCCAGGTCGGCCGGGATCTCCGGGATCGCCTCTTCGGAGGGCGGCTCGCGCGTGGCCTCCATGGCCGCTTCGGGATGGCGGGCCGCCGCGGCCGGGGTCGCTGCGTCTGCAGGAGCCGCCGGCGCCGCGGCCGGAGGTGGCGCCGGGGCGTGGTGTGCGACCGGGGCGGGGCGCGCCGTCGCCGCGGGCTGCACCGGCGGGACGGCGGGGGCCGCAGCGGCCGCCGGTTGCACGGCGCGCAGTCCCCGCGGTGCCGCGGGGGGGCCGGCGCGACCGGAGCGACGGGCGCTGGCCGGGGTGTGACCCGCGGAGAGGCGGCGGGCGCCGGCGCCGCCGCGATCGGGGAGGGGGCCGGGTGGGCCGCGACGGGCGGCGGGGGCGGGGTCTCGTTCCCCGTCAGGCCGCCGTTCCATGCGTCGAAATCGGGCAGTCCCTGTGACACCGGCACGGACCGGACGGCCGGCGGTGGCGCGGCCGGCGCGGGCGCCGTGGACGGATGGGCGGCGACATGGCCGCCGGCGCGCCCGCGGGCGGCCCTGGCCGCGGCCACCGCCTTGTTGATCTCGGCCTCGACGACCTCCAGGTCGTCGAACGGCTTGAGGATGACGCTGCGCGCTCCTATCCTGCGGGAGGTCTCGACGCTTTCCGGCGTGGCATTGGCCGTCATCACCAGGATCTCGGGTTTGAAGTTGATCTTCTTCATGTCGGCCATCAGCTCGAGACCGGTGAATCCTGGCATGTGGATGTCGGTGAGCACGACGTCCACCCGGTTCGCCGCAAAGTGCTTGACCGCCTCCTGGCCGCTGCCGGCGGTGAACAGGAGGAGATCCTGCCGGCCCGCGAGCAGCTCGTTCAAAAGGCTACGGATGTTCGGGTCGTCGTCGATGATCAGCAGATTGCAGACGTCCATGGTCTCCTCAGCGCAGGTTGATGACCCGCACGCGCTTCTCCCCGGCAGGGGCCGGCTCCGCCGCCGCGACCGTGCCGGCCGGCGCCTGGGCCATCGGGATCCTGATGGTGAAGGTGGTCCCCTCGCCGACCTTGCTCTCGACCCCGATCTCCCCCTTGTGCTCCTTGACGATGCCGTACGAGACCGACAGGCCGAGGCCGGTCCCCTTGCCGACCGGCTTGGTGGTGAAGAACGGATCGAAGATCTTGCTCACGACCTCCGGCGGGATGCCGCTGCCGGTGTCCGCCACGCGGATGCGCGCCGTCCCGGCGACCGCCGCGTCGGTCCAGACGGTGATCGTGCCGCCGTCCCTGCCCTCCATGGCGTCGCCCGCGTTGATGCACAGGTTCAAAAGGACCTGCTCCAGCTGGTTGGCGTTGCCCGTGACGTGCAGGGGCCGGTCGCACAGGCGGGCCTCGACCCTGACGTCCTTCATCATCAGCTGGTGCGTGACGAGCTTCACGGTGTCGGAGACGACCGCGTTGAGCTCGATGACGCTCATCTGGGCGGTCTCCTGGCGCGCGAAGCGCAGGAGGTTCTTGAGGATTTCGAGGGAGCGCTCGGTCTCCTTCTCGATGGTGCGGAAGTACTCCGTCAACGGGTGATCGTGCGGCACCTTCCTCTGCCCCATCTGGGCGTACCCGCGGATTGACGTCAGCGGGTTCTTCACCTCGTGCGCGATCCCGGCCCCGAGCCGCCCCAGGGCGCTCATCTTCTCCGACTCCATGAGCCGCAGATTGGCTTCCTTGAGCGCCTTCTCGCGCGCCGACAGCTCCTCGGTCATGCGCCGGAAGCGCATGGCGAGCGCGGCGATCTCTCCGCCGCCGGCGGCCGTGACCTGCACGTCGAACTGGCCCTGCCCGATCTGCTCCGTGGCGCGCGTCAGCGCGACGAGCGATCGGGTCAGCGAGGAGGCGAACAGGAACACGAGGGCGAGCGCGCCCAGACAGACCACCCCGGCGATCAGGAGGGAGCGCGTCACCAGGCGGCGGGCCGCCTCGAAGGCGCGCGCCTTCGGGATCTGCACAATCGTCCACAGCCCCAGGTCGCCGACCGGCGCGTAGGCGGCGAGCATCGGCACCCCCGCGGCCGCATACTCGCGCGTGCCGGCGGTTGTGGCCTTGCCCGGGAGAAGGTCGGTGAAGCCGGGCGCCCCGGCGCCGGGCCGCCCGCCCGACACCTCCAGGCCTTCCGCGACGGCGACCAGCGCCTTGCCGCTCTCATCCGTGACGTAGATTTCGAAGAGCCTCGATTCGCCGCGCGTCGCGTAGAGCCGGTTGAGCGGGACCTCCGCCACCAGGACCGGCCCCTGGGCGCCCGCGGGCCCGCCCGCTTCGCCGCCGCCGGCGGCCGGCGGCGCCCCCGGTGACGGCAGGCCGCGCACCGCCAGGGTGACGGTCGGAAGCTTCGCCGACAGCCCGAGGCTGGCGACGACCGGCCGATCGGCCCCCACCCCGTGCCCGGAGGGGAGGCCGGTCCTGTAGGCCGCGTGGACCTTCTCCACCGACAGCCCGACGTCAGCGAGGGCCCGCGACAGGAACACGTTCCGCAGCGCGCCGTCGCTCTCCTCCACGCTGAACAGGAGAAACTCAGGGTACTGCCGCAGCATGGCCGACAGCATGGCGCGCCGGTCGGTCCCCTCCGGCACCGGGAGGCGCGCCGCCTCGGCGAAGATGCGCATCTTCTCCGTCAGGTGGCGCACGTTCGCCTGGATCTCGTCGGAGATGCGGATGGCGCGGGAGGCGTTGAGGTCGAAGACGTAGGAGGACTTGTCCTCCTGGAACAGCAGGACCGCCTGGCTCGCCACCATCCCGATCGACACGGCGATGATGACGAACATGGCGATCAGGAGCTTGGCCCTCAGCCCCAGCCGGTTCATCGCTCCTCCGCGCCCCCGCAACCCGCTCCCCTCACGCTTCAGTTCCCGACCGAGGCGGTCGACCGCTTCGATCCCTTGTAGGTGATGAGCCGCTTGCCGTACTC
>JACOUZ010000278.1 GCA_016177515.1 Acidobacteriota bacterium | reverse complement strand
CTGGGAAGCGGGAGGGGCGTTCCGCTACGCAAGCGGTCTCCCCTACACGCCGCTCCTGCCGTTCACGAGCGGCCTGGCTCACACCACGGTCCTGGGGGAACTGAACAGCGCGCGCCTGCCGGCCTACCACCGGCTCGACCTGCGCCTGAGCCGCCTGGTGCCGGTCGCCTGGGGACGGCTCGGCGTCCACGTCGATCTCCTGAACGTCTACAATCAGGCGAACGTGCGGAGCGTCGACCTGTACTTCGAACCCGCCGACGGTGCGTACTACCGGACCACCGCCTACCAGAGCCCTTTCCTGCCGGTCGTTGCGGTGAGCGCCGAGTTTTAGGAAGAGAGGGAACCCGCCCCCGGGGCGGGCGTGTACACGGGGGGCGGGCCCGCCGGCCTGGCGGTCGGCGGGGCGACGGGCGGTACTGGCGTGCCGGACTTCCCCCAACCCTCCTCGGATCCGAAGCGCGTCAGGATGGAGATCCCCAGCGCCAGGACTCCCATGACGGCGGAGAACACGCTGCCGAAGATCGGCACCAGTGAAATCACCGCGTAGATCGCGAACCCGCCCAGGACCGCGGCGACGTGCGACAGATCGCGCTGGAACAGGTTGCGCCCGAGGGTGTGGCCGATCAGGTAGAACAGGGCCGCGAGGCCGATCCACTTCACCACCTTGGCGGCGCAGATCAGGCCGATCGCCAGCGGGATGCCGATGAGGGTGCAGATGAGGATGAAGCCCAGGACGATGGTGACGCAGTAGGCGAGGATGCCGGCGAGGATCGCCATGCCCCAGCGGTCCGGGAAGGCGGCCGCGATCACCGAAAGCCGCCGCGGCACCAGCGCCGTGATCAGGAGGATGGCCAGGAACAGCAGGGCCAGGGAGATCAGCTTAAAGAGGAAGATAAACCTCCAGAAACCGGCCAGTCCCCCTCTCAGGAAGGGAATTGCGTCGCGGAAATTGAGACTGACGACCTCGCCCGCTATGTGGGCGTCGGAGGCGCGGTGGAGGGGGCCGCCGATGCTCACCAGGTCGCCCTCGAGGTCCGCCGTGTCGCCGAGGCGCATCGGGGACATGATCCCGACGACATCGCCGCGCACCGTGCCGCTGATCTCCAGGTGCCCCATAATCACGACCACGTCCCCCGTGACCTCCCCCTCGATCTTGACCTTCCCGAAGATGGCCACGATGTCGTCGTCGTGCACCTGCCCTTCGGGCACGTGGGCCATGTCGGTGATGGAGACGTTGGAGGACCGATGCCCGCCGTGGACGAGGCGCTCCCGCACCTCGCGGACGATCTCTTTCGCCGAGGCGGCCGCGGCCGCCTCGGCGGCCTCGCGACGACGCGACTGTGCCTCGACCAGGGAGGCCGGGACGGCCAAAAGAGCCGCGGCGACGACGGCCGCAACGACGCGTGGCAGGACGCGTGGGTTCATCGGGTGCCTCCGTGAAAGTCCGCCCGCGGTGCGGTTTTGCGGGCACTGGCGAAGACATAACTGCTGAACAGGATGGAGCACAGGCCGGCAGCGGCGGCCAGGGTGCCGGCGCGCTCCAGAAGCGGGGCCGCCACCTCCAGCAGGGCCCGGATCTTGCGCAGGATCGGCAGGATCTCCACCAGGATCTTCTCTCCCAGATCGACGACCAGCCTGCCGAACACCAGAAGGACGTGCCAGCACGAGGCCAGGAGGCCGGTCGCTTGCCGCACCCCCTCGTCGCCGCCGGCCACCATCACCGTCGCCGTCGCGATCAGGAAGATCAGGGACGCCCCCGCCAGCGAGAGCGAGAAGACCCAGGCGTAACGGGGGGCGCCCGGCGCGCCCGCAGCGGCCAGGGAGGCGTCGCGCTCGGCGAGGATGCGCGCCATGACCCGGGGGGCCACGTCGCACTCGACCGCCTGGCGGCGCACCGGATGGAGGACCTCCTCGGTCCAGCGACCGCCGGGATCGCGCCGCGCGCTCATGACGCGCTCCCTTCGGTCCCTGCCGGGGCCAGGGCCGGGTAGTGCCGGTGGATGATCTCCTTCAGCATGGCCCGGGCACGGAACAGCCTGGACTTCACCGTTCCCTCGGGCAGGTCGAGGGTGCGGGCGATCTCGTCCAGCGGCAGCCCCTCGATGTGCGCCATCACGAGCGGAGCCCGATAGTGGCCCGGGACGCGGCCAAGCGCTTCCTGCAGGAGCCGGGCGCGCTCCCGGTCGCTGGCCTGATCGTCCAACCCCGGGCGGCCGTCGGCCAGGGAAGGGGACAGCTCCTCCATGCGGCTCTCGTGGCGGGTGCTCCTCTTGCGATCGAGGGCGGCGTTGACGGTGATGCGGTACAGCCAGGTGCTGAGGGCGTGCTCGGGCCGGTAGCGGCCGAGACTCCGGTACACCTTGTAGAAGACCTCGCTGGTCACGTCCTCGACCTCCCCTCGCGGGATGCCCATCCGCAGGGAGGCGGTGGCCACCAGGCGCTGGTACCGGCGAACGAGGATCTCGAACCGTTCCACCCGGCCCGCCAGGACCTCACGGATCAGATCGACGTCCGTGGGCTCGCCGGCCATCCATCCTCCGCCGATCTCGAAACGATTGTACCGGCGCGCCTCTCCCGAGGTTCCCGGCAATAAAACAGGGCCGGTCCGGGACCCGGACAGGCTCCTGGAGCAGACCTCCGACGGAGAAATGACGGCGGATGCCCGGGCGGGCCCGGGGGGACCCCGCCCCCTCAACGATCCAGGTTGAACATCACCAGGCGGGGCTCCGACATCTCGTGCATCGCATAGCGGGGGCCCTCCCGGCCGATGCCGGAGTCGCGCGTGCCCCCATACGGCATGTTGTCGACGCGCATCGTCGGCCCTTCGTTCACCATCACGCCTCCGACGTGCAGGTTGTTCGCGGCGTGGCGGATGAGGCGGATGTCGTGGGTGAAGATGCCGGCCTGCAGGCCGTAGGAAGAGTCGTCGGCCGCCCCCACGGCCTGCTCGAAGTCGCGGTACTTGCCGAGCGTGACCACGGGGCCGAAGACCTCCTGGCAGGAGACCTTGAGGTTCCTGCCTGCGTCGGCGATCACAGTCGGGGCGATCACGTTGCCCTCGCGGGTGCCGCCGCAAAGCACGCGGGCGCCGGCAGCCCTAGCCTCGGCAATCCACGACAGGATGCGGTCGGCATTGGCGGCGTCGATCACCGGGCCGACGACCGTGGCCGGGTCCCGCGGGTCGCCCGCCTTGATTCTCGCGACGCCCTCGAGGAGCTTCTTCTCGAAGGCGCCGTAGATCGGCTCGTGCACCAGGATGCGCTGCACCGAAATGCAGGACTGGCCTGTCTGCCCGAAGCCGCCGGCCAGGCACTTCGAAACCGCGTGATCCAGGTCGGCGTCGGAGTGCACGAGGCAGGCGGCATTGCCCCCCAGCTCGAGGGTGACCCTCTTCTTCCAGGCCTTCTGCTTCAACCCCCAGCCGACGCCGGCGCTGCCCGTGAAAGTCAGGAAGGGGAAGCGGTCGTCGGTCGCCAGCCGCTCTCCCACAGCGGGCTCGCAGTTCACCACGTTGAAGGCGCCCGGCGGGGCCCCCGCCTCGTGGACGATCTCGGCCAGGGTCAGCGCTTCGAGCGGTGTCTGGCGCGCCGGCTTCAGGACCATGCTGCTGCCAATCGCCAGGCAGGGCGCCAGCTTGTGGGCGACCAGGTTCAGCGGAAAGTTGAACGGGGAGATTCCGGCGATCGGGCCTAACGGCACCATCACCGTCATGGCGAAATACCCCGGCGTGTGCGCCTCGATGTCCACCGGGACCAGCTCGCCGGTCCAGCGCTTGGCCTCCTCGGAGGCGAGGGTGAAAGTGGTCACGCAGCGGGCCACCTCGGCGCGGGCGTACTGGATCGGCTTGCCCATTTCCTCGGTCATGGTGGACGCGATCTCGTCCCCGCGCCTCCGGACGCCCTCGGCGACCTGGTGCAGAATTTCGGCGCGCTGGCCGCGGGACAGGGCGCCCATCGCCCTGAAACCGCGCAGGGCAGCCTGCGTGGCCTCCTCCATCTCCTCCTCGCCGCCCAGGCGCACCCGGGCGACCTCGTGGCCGTCGTAGGGGCTCTTGACCGGCATCGTCCTGCCGGTGCCCCTTGCCTTGCCGTCGATGAAGAGCTTTCTTTCCACGGACATGACGTCACCTCGCGCCGAATGCGATCCGCTCCACCCGGAAAAATGAGGGGAGCGAGAGTATAGACCAGGACGGCCCGGGGGCGGCATTCGCCGGCGCGCCGGAGCGACCGCGAACGGGGGACAGCCCGGCGGACCGGGGTGATATCATCCGGCGTCCAATGCCCCGCGCATCGGCCGGAACACCGGCGCTGGCACCAGCGGACCCTCTGTCGAGCGCCCACTCCCTGGGAGAGGCGAGGGAATTCTGCGCCCGGCTGGCCCGCCGGCATTACGAGAACTTCCCGGTCGCCTCCTGGCTCATGCCGGCGCGGGTGCGCCCGGCGGTGCAGGCGATCTACGCCTTCGCGCGCCTCGCGGACGACTTCGCCGACGAGGCAGAGCACGAGGGCCGCCGGACGGAACGCCTGGACGAATGGCAGCGGATGCTGGACGCCTGCTTCCGCGGTGAGGCGATCCACCCGGTGTTCGTGTCCCTGCGTGACGCCATCGAGACCTTCGGCCTGCCGCGCCAGCCGTTCGCCGATCTCCTGGAGGCCTTCCGAATGGATGTGACCAGAAGAAGGTACCCGGATGAGACCGCGCTCCTCGAATACTGCCGGCTTTCCGCCAACCCCGTCGGCCGCCTCCTGCTGCGCCTGTTCGATTACGCCGACCCTGGACTCGAGCCCCGCTCGGATGCCGTCTGCACCGCGCTCCAGCTCGCCAACCACTGGCAGGACGTGGCGATCGATCTGGGGAAGGACCGCATCTACCTGCCGGCCGACGCGCGGGCCCGGCACGGGGTGGCGGAGGAGGACCTGAGGGCCGGCCGCGCCACCGAGGGGTTCCGCGCCCTGATGCGGGAGCAGGTGGCGCGCGTGCGGGCGCTGTTCGCCGAGGGCCGCCCCCTGTGCGACGCTGTCCGGGGCCGTTTCCGCCTCGAGCTGCGCCTGACGTTCCTGGGCGGCCAGCGCATCCTGGACAGGATCGAAGCGCTCCGCTACGACGTCCTGAGGCGCCGGCCCCGGCTGGGCCCGGCGGACGCCCTGGTCATCCTGGGAAGGGCGGCGAGGTGGGGCGCGTGAGCGCCGGACCGGGGGCAGGGGGGGTCTCCTCCGGATCGTCCTTCCATTTTTCCTTCGGGCTCCTGCCCTCGGAACAAAGGCGGGGCATCGAGTCGGTGTACGCCTTCTGCCGCGCCATCGACGACCTGACCGACGAAGGGCCGATCGACCGGGAACGCTCCGCGGCCGCCCTGCGCGAGTACCGCCGCGAGATCGCGTTGTGCTATGACGGCGAGCCGACACTGGGCCCGACGCGGGATCTCAAGGCGGCGGTGCAGCGCTTCGGGATTCCGAGGCAGCCATTGGAGGACCTGCTCGACGGTGTCGAGATGGATCTGTGTTTGTCCCGCTATTCGAGCTTCGACGAGCTGCGCCTCTACTGCAGCCGCGTCGCCTCGGCCGTAGGTCTGATCTGCCTGCCGATATTCGGCTGCCGGGACCCCCGGAGCCGGGACTACGCCGTCGATCTCGGCATCGCGCTCCAGCTCACCAACATCCTCCGGGATCTCAAGGCCGACGCGGCGCGCGGGCGGATCTACCTGCCGCTGGACGAGATGGCCGCCGCCGGCTACAGCCAGGCCGAGCTCCTGCGGGGGTCGCGGACTCCGGCCTACCTGGCCCTCATGCGACAGCAGGCGGACAGGGCGCACCGGTACTTCCAGAGCGCCGCCTTTGGACTTCCGGAGACCGACCGGCCGCGCCTGCTGACCGCGGAGGTGATGCGGGCCATCTACCTGCGGCTCCTGCGGCGCATCGAGCGCCGCGGCTTCCGGGTGTTCGAACGGCGCATCAGAGTGCCGCGCCTGACGCAGCTCGGGCTGGCGCTGCGCGCCTGGGTGCTGGGGGACGTGCGGGACTGAAACGGGGAGCGAGCCATGCACGGCGGGGCCGGAAAGGCGCCCGATGCGATCGTCGTCGGCGGAGGCTTTGCGGGACTGGCCGCGGCCACCCTGCTCGTGGAACGCGGCGCGCGCGTCCTGCTCCTCGAGGCGCGCCCCTACCTCGGCGGCCGGGCCCGATCCTGGATCGATCCCGGGACCGGGTGCACCGTGGACAACGGCCAGCACCTGTTCATGGGGTGCTACCGCGACACGCTGATCCTGCTCGATCGCCTGGGGACGCGTGATCGGCTCGATCTCCAGGCGCGCCTGTCGGTGCCGTTCGTCGATCCCGGCGGCGGTGTCTCCCGCTTCTCGCTGCCGTCCCTGCCGCTGTTCTCCTTGAGCCTTCTGGCCGGACTCCTGCGCTTCCCGGGCCTGTCGTCCCGCGAGCGCCTCGGTCTCCTGCGGGTGGCCCGTGAAGTCCGCCGGCGGCAGACCCGGCGGCCGGAGCCGGGCGCCCTCGACGACGTCAGCGTCGCCTCGTGGCTGGAAACTCTCGGGCAGTCGGGGAGGGCGAATGAGCGGCTCTGGCATCCGCTGGCGATCGCCGCCCTGAACGAGGAGCCGGGTCGGGCCTCGGCGGCCATGTTCCTGCCGGTCCTGAGCGGGTTGTTCCTCTCCGGCGCCGAGGGCTCACGGCTGGGCGTGCCGCGCGTCGGGCTCAGCGACCTGTACGCCGAGCCCGCGGCGCACTACCTGCGCGCGCGCGGCTCGGAGGTGCGGCTGCGCGCCCAGGTCCGCGAGATACTGTTCGACCGGGAGCGCTGCGCCGGGGTGCTGCTTGCCGACGGCGGGCGCCTCCAGTCTCACCGGGTCGTCGCGGCGGTCCCCCCGGCCGATCTCCTGGAGATGCTCCCGGCCGAGATCGCCGCCCAGCCGTTTTTCGCCGGAAGCGCGCGCCTCGAGACCTCCTCCAT
>JACOUZ010000281.1 GCA_016177515.1 Acidobacteriota bacterium | reverse complement strand
GCTCGTCGTCGGCGATGGACCCGCATCGCTCTCCTCCTCGCTCCTTGTCTGCGAACCGCAAGCCCCATGCGCGCGGCCCGGCCGAATACTCGGACAGGCTCCTAGGTCCCGCGCGTCGCCCCCCCATGGTGGTGCGCAAAGGCTTGATACCGCACGATTCGCGACGAACAGACTGGATTCCGCCCGGGATCGTCCCAACCTCAACGGTTCCTTGAGTCTCCGGCGGACTCTCCAAAAGCTGCGCCCCACTATGGGCGGCGCGCCAGACAGCTTGCCGGCGGTGTTTGCCGGGGCTCGCCTGGCGGCTGCACCCGGAGCCGTCCCCACTGCCGGGGCGGAGGAAAGCCCGCTGGAACGCATCATCCGTTTGTTGGGGGGGCGCTGGGAGTGGGACGGCGACGTGGGCTACGGACAGGGGGGCGTGGAATTCAACGGGACGCTGAGAGGCTTCGACCTGACCTACCGGGGCGCGCCGATCGGATCGTTTCGGGGCGGCGTCGTGTACCGGGACGGCTCCCTGTCGTTCACAGCAGGGGAGCTGCGGCTCGACGAGAAGTCGTTCGTCAATCTCGGCGGCCGGATCGAGTTCCGGGGAGAGGGATCCGTCGCCATCGAGGCCGCCGCCACGAATTTTCCGCTCGAGCCGGCCCTGGCGGCGATTGGAATCCCGGCCCCGGTGCGGGGGCGTCTGAGCGGGCCCTTCGTCCTTTCCGGCCGGCCGGACGCTCTGGCCGGCCGGGCCACGGTCGAGGCGGCGCCGTTCGCCGTGGCCGGCATCGAATTCGACCGCCTGCAGGGAGATCTGACCTTCACGCCCGAACTCCTCGTGCTGCGCTCCGTGACCCTTTCCCAGGGGGAGGGCCGGCTCGCGGTGGAGGGGCGCATGCCGTACGTGCAGGGCGACTGGCTGCCGGAGAGCGGAGGCGCGCCTCCGGGACTGTCGCTCTCGGGCCGCGGACTCGACCTGGCGCTCGGCCCGAAGGCGGCGCGCGCTCTGGGTCTTCGGGGGACGGCGACCCTGGAGGGACGGATCGAGGGGGCCCTCTCCGCGCCGCGCGGATCGATCACGGTTCGGGCCGCCGGCGTGGGGGTGGGGGCCGTCCCGTTCGGGGAGGTGAGCGCGCGCATCGGCCTGTCGGGTCGCGCCGCGCAGATCGACCTGCGGGCCCCCTCCCGCGGCCTGTCGATCACCGGGAGCCTCGGCCTCGCCCCGGACCAGCCGTCCGACCTCCGGGCCGTCCTGTCCGGGACGGAGCTGCAGGGCCGGGAGGCGTTCCGCGGCGCGCCGGAGGAGGCGCGGGTCGTCCTGTCGGGCGAGGTGCAGGCGCGCGGCCCCCTCGCCTTCCCTGAGCTCATCGAGGCGCGGGCGGTCCTGGATCGGGTCGAGGCCGGCATGGCGGGGGTGCGCCTCGACGCGCGTAGCCCCGTGGAGCTGGCGCTCCGCGGCGGCAGGCTGATCCTGGAGCCGGTCACTTTCGGCGGCGAGGGGACGAGCATCGAGCTGCGCGGCGGGGTCGATCCGGGCGCCGCCGGGACGATCGATCTCGCCGCCACGGGCGGGATCGACCTGAAGCTGCTGCGGCTTTTCGTGAAGGGGTTGCAGGCGACCGGGGCGGCCCGGATCGCCATGAAGGTGGGCGGCCCCCTGGCGGCGCCGGTTTTCGAAGGGCGCCTGGAGGCCGAGGCGGAGGCGATGCGCCATCCGGACCTGCCGTTCCCGATCAACCGGCTGAGAGCCACGGCCGTCTTCGAGGACAACCGCCTGCGGATCGAGTCGCTCGATTTTCTGGCCGGGGGCGGCCTGGTGCGGGGGAGCGGCGAGATCCTCCTGGGCGATCTGGAGCGATCGGAGTCGCCGTTTGCCATCCGCCGCGCCGCCATCCGCTTCCAGGGGGCCAACGTGAAGGCCGAGTTCCCGGAGGGCCTGCGCTCGGCGGCGGACGTGGACGTCACCCTGAGCCGCGATCGCGGCGAGACCGTGCTGGCGGGAACGATCGATCTCGTCCGGAGCGTCTACGGCAGGGATTTCCACCTGGACACGGGGCTGGGGCGGTCGCGGGCGGGCGAGGTTTTCACGGCCCGGGCCGGCGGACCGTTCGCCGGCATCGGCCTCGACGTGGTGATCCGCGCCCCGCAGGACGCCTGGCTGCGCAACGACTTCGGCACCATCGAGGGGCAGGGCGAGCTGCGCGTCCGCGGCACGACCGGCCGTCCCTCGCTGGCCGGCCGGATCACCGCCGTCGAGGGGGGGACGATCCGCTTCCGGAACGTTTCCTACCGCCTCCTCGCCGGCACCATGGACTTCTCCGATCCGGAAGTGATCGACCCGGTGTACGACGTGCAGGCCGAGACGCACGTCTCCGAGTACCAGGTGACCCTGCACGCGGAGGGGACGCTGGGCGAGTTCCACTATGAGCTGTCGAGCAACCCGCCTCTGGCCGAGCAGGACATCGTGGCTCTCCTGCTCACCGGTCGCACGCTCGGGTCCTTCGGCCCGGAGGGCGGGGGACTGGCCGAAGAGACGGTTTCATCCTACCTGACCGGCAAACTGACCGGTGAGCTGACGGAGAAGGTCTCGGGCAGGGCCGGCATCGACCTGTTCAGCATCGATCCGCTGCAGGTGAACGCGCAGGGGGATCCGACGACGCGCATCACGGTCGGCAAGCAGGTCACGCCCGACCTGTTCGTGGCCTACTCCAGCGATCTGGGATCGACGCAGGGATCCGTCTACCAGCTCGACTACGCCTTGAGGCGCGACTTTCACTTCACCAGTCTGCGCGACCGCGACGGGTCGATCGGCGGCGATTTCAAGTACATCCTGCGCGGCAAGCCGCCCGCCGTGCCGGGGGGCGTCGAGCCCGAGGCGGCCGCGCCGATCCTGGGGGAGATTCGGATCGAGGGCGCGCCGGCGACGCGGGAAGCCAGGGTGCGCCGCATCCTGCGCGTCAGGAAGGGGAAACCGCGCGATCGCGCGGCGGTCAGCCAGGGCGTCGACCGGCTCCTGCTCTTCTACCGCGATCGCGGCTTCCTCATGGCCGGCGTCGACCACCGCGAGTCGCGGGCCGCGGACGGCCGGATCGACCTGACGTTCCACGTCCGGCCAGGCCCGCGCGTCGCGATCGCCATCGAGGGGACGAGAGGCCGGGCCGCCCTCCGGCAGGAGATCGAGCCCTACTGGCAGAAAGGCCTGTTCATGGAAGACATCGTCGAGCAGGCCCGCGTCCACCTCGAGAAGGTGTTCAGGGATCGGGGGTATCTGAGAGTGGCGGTCGCCTCCGGCATCCCAGTCCATGCCCCGGACGCGGTGCGCGTCGAGTTCACCGTGGCCCGCGGCCCGCGCGCGCGGGCCAGGGAGGTGCGCGTCGCCGGCGCCCGGCGGCTCCCGGAGAAGGAGGTCCGCAAGGCCATCCGGACGGTCCCTGACGGTCCCCTGACGCGGGGCCTGGTGCGGGAAGGCGTCCTGGCGCAGGACGCCGCCGCGGTGCACGCCCTCTACCTGTCGCGCGGCTTCCCGCTTGCCGCGGTCCCGGCCCCCGAAGTGGTCCTCGACGACACGGGGAGCCGGGCCGCCGTCACCTTTCGCATCGACGAGGGCCCCCGGGTGGTGCTCGGCCGCCCGCGCTTCGAGGGCAACGTGTCCGTCTACCCCGCGCTGCTCGAGAAGGCGGCGGCGCTGAAGGCGGGGGAGCCGTACACCGCGGAGACGATCGATGCGGCCCTGGTCCGCCTGCGGCGCCTGTACGACGAGAACGGATACCCCGAGGCGCGCGTCACCTGCCGTCCCCTGGAGGCGGGCGCCGCCGAGAGCCCCCGCGCCGGGCCCGGCCCGGGCCCGGCGCAGCATCCCGCCGGCACGGAGGCTCCCGACGTCGAGGGCCCCGTCTTCGAGATCGAAGAGGGCCGGCACCAGATGATCGGCGAGGTGCGGATTTCCGGGAACGTCCTGACGCACGACGAGGTGATCCGCAAGGCGCTTACCATCGAGCCGGGTCGATCACTGAGCCGCGGAGAGCTGCAGGCGAGCCAGACACGCCTGTACGGGCGCGGCATCTTCCGATCAGTCTCGATCGAGCCCGGGCCGTTTCCCGCGGCCGGGGAGGGCCACGCGGCCGGCGGCACGGAGGCGCAGTCCGGCGTCTCCCCGCCGGAGCCCGTCCAGGACCCGGCAGGCATCCTGGTGCGCGACGTGAACGTGTCGGTGCGCGAGCTGGCGCCCCTCACGCAGGTGTTCGGGCTCGGGTACGACAGCGAGGAGAGGCTGCGCGGCCAGTACGAGATCTCGAACCGCAACATCTTCGGAAGCGGCCGTTACCTCGGCCTGCAAGGGCGCGCCAGCGACGTGCAGCAGCGCGGCGCCCTGTCGTATCGCGAGAAGGGCCTGTTCGGCGGTCGCCACGATCTTCTGGCGTCGGCCTTCGCGGAGAACGAGGAGCGCCCGGCGTTCGATGTGAAGACCATCGGGTCGTCGATCCAGATGAGCCGCCGCCTCACCCGGGCCACGCGCACCCTGTACCGCTACTCGCTCAAGGACGTCGATCTTTCCGACACGTCGGCCGCCTTCGAGGGGACGACGCTGCGGCTGTCGAGCTTCGCCGCCTCCGCCCTGCACGACACGCGCGACGCGCTGTTCGACCCGCTGCGCGGGCATTACCTGAGCGGCGAGGTGCAGTTTTTCGGCCGCGGCATCGGATCGGAGGCCGACTTCGTGAAGATGTACGCCCAGATCTACCGCTTCAAGCAGGTCTTCCCCCGCACGGTGTGGGCCCAGGCGCTGCGAGCGGGCGCCGCGGTGCCGTTCGGCCGCTCGCGGGACGACCCGGCCTCGACGGGTGACGCCCTGTCGGGCGTGCCCCCCTCGGAGCGCTTCTTCGCCGGCGGCGACACGACCGTGCGGGGATTCGCGCGCGACCGCCTCGGTCCGGAGGTCGACGGCGATCCGGTCGGCGGCGAAGGGCTGTTCGTGTTCAACCAGGAGCTGCGCTTTCCGATCTACAAGATGCTGGGGGCCGTCGTCTTCTACGACGCCGGCAACGTCTATCGCATCCTGGAGGACTACGACGTCGGCGACCTGCGCCACGTCGCCGGCCTCGGCCTGCGCCTGTCGACGCCGATCGGCCCCTTCCGGGTGGAGTACGGCGCCCTCCTCGACCGCGAGCCAGGCGAGCCCCGGGGGGAGCTGTTCTTCTCGATCGGCCAGGCGTTCTGAAAGAAGCGGCCGCTACTTCCTCCCCTCCCCGCCCCAGATCGCGCCGAGTGCGTCGGTGGCGCCCGATCCGGAGAGGTGCCGCGCCGCCTCGCCTCCCCAGATCGCTCCGGAGGAGGTGACCTCGCCGTTGTCGACCATCGCGGTGGTGCCGGCCTTGCCACACCAAATGGCGCCGTAGATCGAGAGGATGTCGTCCGGGACGTCACCCAGGACGATCCCCCTGGCGGTTCCCTTGTCGCCGCTATAGATCGCCCCCTTCGGCCAGGCGATGCCCCAGATCTGCCCCGTGTCCTGGAGATACGCGCCTCCATCATGAGCCGCCAGCGCCGCGGGCGACAGGGCGGACGTCGCATGACCGGTCTCCCTGAGCGCGGCGTCCACGTCGAGGTATCCCGCGCCGGTCTCGAAGACCAGGAGCGTGTCCTTGGCCGCCGATTTCATCAGCCGCGCCTTCACCGTCGCGGGGTTGATCGACGGCTCCTTCTGGATCATGAGAGCCGCCGCCGCCGAGACCATCGGCGCCGCCATGGAGGTCCCGGCGAGCGTGTAGTAGGCGCCATCGGCGTCCGCGTTCAGAAGATCGGTCCTGTAGTCCCCGACCCGCAGCGTCAGGTGGTGGTAGTTGGTGTCGAGGTATGAACCCGGCGCCCGGGTCGAAACGATCCAGGTCCCGGGGGCGACGAGATCCGGCTTCACCACGAAGTCGATGAGGGTCGGCCCCCTGGAGGAGTACCAGGCCAGGACATCATCGGAGGTGGTGGCGGTGTTCGAGTCGTCCATGGCGCCAACGGTGATGGCGCTCGGCTCATTGGCGGGGCTGGTGATGGTCCCGAACCCGCTTCCGGTGCCGCCGTCGTTCCCCGCCGCCACGACCACGACGAGGCCGGCGTCGTGCGCTGCGCGCACGGCGCGGCACAGGGGGTCGATCCTGTACGACTCGTAGACCGGATGCCCGAGGGACAGGTTCAGGACGCGTATGTTGTACAGGCTGCGGTTCTGCACCGCCCAGTCGATGGCGGTGATGATGTCGGAAGTGAACCCGCTGCCGTCCTCCGCCATGGCACGGATTGAGATGATCTGCGCCCCCGGCGCCAGGCCCCTGAAGCTCCTGTTGGAGAGCGGGTCGCTCGAGGAGGCGCCGTTGCCGCCGATGATGCCGGCGACGTGCGTCCCGTGGCCGTAGTAGTCGGCCAGGCCGGTCTCATGGCCGACCACCTCGACCTCGACGACCGGGGGCGCTCCGGCCGGACGCATGAGATCGGGGTGCGCCTGCACGCCGGTGTCGACCAGGGCGATACCGACCCCGGCGCCGTTCAGACCGCCGAAGTTCCGGGCGGCCTGGTCCGCCCTGACCGCGGCGTAGGCGACGTCCAGGTGCCCGCGCACCGGCGAGTCGGCGGAGATCCGCTCGACGTCCGGGTCTTCGGCGAGGGCGGCGACCTTCGACGCGGGCACCCTGGCGGAATAGCCGCGGATGGAAGAGTGCCGCGCCTTGACGTTGCCGCCGCGGCCATGCAGGCGCGCGAAGTGTCCGGACGTAGGCTGGTCGCGGGTCTGGACGATGACCGCGACGAAATCGTCCGGTGCCGATCCCCGCACCTTGCTTTCGAGCTCGCGCGACAGTTTCCCGCCGCGGTCAGTGACCTGCGCGGTCGCCGGAGGAAGAGAAAGGGTGAGGAGCACAGAAACAGCCACGAGGCCCGCGGGCGCCAGCCGAGTGGCTCGATGCTGCGGCGATGCTCCAGTCGGTCTCACATGCACCCCTTTCCGGCGTGCGCCGCCTGCGGCGCGCTGCTCTCCGCCGGCGGTCACCGAACACAGAGCAAGCCCCCTGCCAGATGCAGGTCGGTAGCGGGCTACTCGAAAAGGCTTGGGGCGCAATGGTTTCAGTTGAGGTCGCCCGGTTCCGGCCGGGACCCCTCGCGGGACTCCCGTGAGGAGTCTTCGGACACCCCGGTCCCCGGCCCCGAGGGGGGCGCCGTCTGGTGGAAGGATTTCAAGGAGTTAGGCGGGTACGCGGAAAATGGACACCCCCTGTCCGGGAGATCATCACACTCAGTGTCGGCTCAGGCGTTCAGCGAGCGTGCTTCCTGTCGGCGCCCGCCCCGTCCTCTCACCGATCTCGTCCAGCCGGGCCATGGCGCGCTGGACGTAGCGGACGCCGAGCCAGCGGAGCGGCTCGGGCTCCCACGATGGTGACCGGTGCCCGGCGATCGGCAAATCAGTCAGCGGTGAGCGCCGATTCCCCAGGAGGTCCGCCAGGGTGCGGCCGGCCAGGTTCGAAGCCGAAACGCCGTGGCCGGTGTAGCCGCGCGCCGAGGCGATGCCCGTCTTTCGATCGTAAAGGACATTGGGCATCCAGTCACGCGGCATGCCGAGGGGTCCTCCCCAGGCGTGCGTGAAGCGCACCCTCTCGATGGACGGGAACCAGTCGCGCGCGAACCGGCGCAGCATCCCGTGGGTCCGCTCGTCCCGGTCGTAGGCGTCGGTGATCGCCGATCCGAACCGGTAGGGAGCGCCGCGGCCGCCGAACAGGATGCGCCCGTCCCCGGTGCGCGACAGGTAGTCGATCGAGATGCGGAACGACGCCAGGCACTCGCGCCCCTGCCAGCCGATCTCGGCCCACTGCGCCTCGCTGAGCGGCTCGGTCAGGACGATCAGCGCGTAGGCGGGAAGGACGCTGCGGAGCAGGGGTCGAAGCAGTGTCCGGTACGGCTCGCCGTCCAGGACGCCCGCCCGGGCCTGCGCCTCGCCGCGCCCGGTGCGCAGGCCGGGGCGCGTCCCGGGCACGCCCGGCCGGATCCCGGTCTCCTCGGTCTCCTCGTAGATCCGGCCGCCCTGCCGCTCGTCCACCCGCGACAGCCCGCGCACCAGCCGGGCGGGCTGCAGGTGGG
>JACOUZ010000280.1 GCA_016177515.1 Acidobacteriota bacterium | reverse complement strand
GTGCTGAGCCGCGGCGGCAGCGCGCGGGGGACGATCCTGTGCCTCGCGGGGCCGCCGGGGGTCGGCAAGACCTCGCTGGCGCAGTCGATCGCCCGCTCCACCGGGCGCAAGTTCGTGCGGGTGTCGCTCGGAGGCGTGCGCGACGAGGCCGAGATCCGCGGGCACCGCCGCACTTACATCGGCGCTTTCCCCGGCCAGGTCATCCAGATGATGAAGAAGGCCGGCACGAAGAACCCGGTGTTCCTGCTCGACGAAGTGGACAAGATGAGCATGGACTTCCGGGGCGACCCGTCCTCGGCGCTCCTCGAGGTCCTCGATCCCGAGCAGAACTCGACCTTCCTGGACCACTACCTCGACACCGAGTTCGACCTGTCGCAGGTAATGTTCATCTGCACGGCGAACATCACTCACCCGATTCCCCCGGCGTTGCGGGATCGCATGGAGATCCTGCGGCTGGCGGGCTACACGATGTTCGAGAAGCTGAACATCGCGCAGCGCTTCCTGCTCCGGAAGCAGCTGAAGAACCACGGGCTCGACGCCGGGAAATTCTCCTTCGAGGAAGCGACCATCCAGGAGATCATCGAGCGCTACACCCGTGAGGCGGGCGTCAGGAACCTCGAGCGCGAAATCGCCTCCATCTGCCGCAAGCTGGCGCGCCGCGTGGTGAGGGAGGGGAAGGATTACGGCTTCACTGTGAAGCAGGAGCACCTGGCCGAGCTTCTGGGCGTTCCCCGCTACCGCCCCACGACCAGCGACAAGAAGAGCGAGATTGGCATCGCCACCGGGCTGGCCTGGACCGAGACCGGCGGCGAGATCCTGGTGACCGAGGCCACCATGATGAAGGGGCGAGGCAAGCTGACGCTCACCGGCAAGCTGGGCGATGTCATGCAGGAATCGGCGCAGGCCGCCCTCTCCTGGATCCGCTCGCGCAGCCAGGTGCTGGGCCTCGACGAAGACTTCTACCGCAAGTTCGACATCCACATCCACGTGCCCGAGGGGGCGATCCCGAAGGACGGGCCGTCCGCCGGCATCACCATGGCCACCGCCCTGGCTTCGCTGCTGACGAAGACGCCGGCGCGCGGTGACGTCGCCATGACCGGCGAGATCACGCTGCGCGGAAAGGTCCTGCCGATTGGCGGCGTCAAGGAGAAGGTCCTGGCGGCTCACCGCCTGGGTGTCAGGACCATCATCCTGCCGCGCGACAACGAGAAGGACCTGGCGGACGTCCCGGAGGACATCCAGAAGATCCTCGAGTTCAGGCTGGTGGACACCATGGACGAGGTGCTCCAGATTGCCCTGGATCGCGGGGAACCGCAGGCCGAGGTCGACAAGGAGTATAATAAGGACCTCGGCAAGGAAATCCCCGGTCCCATTGCCCATTAGGTCGTCCTGACAGAAGGCCCGCGGGACCGGTTCCGCGGGATTTCCCCGGCATTCCGGCCCGCGCGCCGTCGCGCGGCGGGCCCACCGGCGGCCGGCATCCTCGAGGGGTGCCACCTGCAGGTCGAATCCGAAACTGTTTGGCCCAAGACCGCGTTTGGCCTATCCGAACATGGACATCATCGCCCGCCGCTTTCACATCAGCGCCACGCGCCCCGAGGATTTCCCGGGGGGCAGGCGGCCCCACGTCGCCTTCATGGGCCGGTCGAATGTCGGTAAGTCGAGCCTCTTGAACCGTCTGCTGGGGGCCAGGGGGCTGGCGCGCACGAGCAAGGATCCGGGCCGGACGCGGGCGCTGAACTTCTTTCTCGTCAACGATCGGGTCTTCTTCGTGGACCTGCCGGGCTTCGGCTACGCCCGGGTACCCACGCGCGTGCGGCAGCAGTGGAAGGGGCTGGTCGAGTCGTACCTGGCCCGTCCCGGGCGGCCGGAACTGGCCCTGCACCTTGTGGACGCCCGGCACGATCCGACCGACATGGATGACGAGCTGCGCGAGTGGCTGCAGCAGACCGGAGTGCGCCACGAGGTGGTGCTGACCAAGATCGACAAGCTGTCCGGGAACGACAGGGCGCGCTCGCTTCAGCGCGCGGCCCAGTGGCTCGGCCTGCCGCCGGGCCGATATCCCCTCGCCGTGTCGTCCGTGACCGGCCAGGGCCTGCCTGCCTTGTGGCGGGTGATCAACGGAGTCTTCTCGAGTCAAGAGACACTCCGCCCGGATCGGGCCGACGGGCCCGCTTCCAGGGCGGCAACCCAAGGAGGAAGGACCACGCCGTGAATGGAGACAAGATGGAACGCGAAGTGAAAGCCCCGAGAGAGTCCAGGCCCCCGCGCCAGGGAGGCCGCGAAGGCGGCCGGCCGGCGCGCCGGCCGCCGGCGGATGACACCCCGCAGCCGGCGGCCGCCACGAACGGCGGCGCCACGGGCGCCGTGACCACCGCGGTCGAGGAAGTGGTCGACCGCCAGGACGTGCCGCGCGCCGAGCTGTCCGGCGAAAAGCTCGACATCCGCACCCTCAAGGAGAAATCGATCGCCGAACTGACCGGGATCGCCAAGGCGCTCGACGTGCCGAACGCGACCGCCTTGCGCAAGCAGGAGCTCATCTTCGAGATCCTGCGCGCCCAGACGGAGAAGAGCGGCCTGATCTTCGCCGAGGGCGTACTCGAGACGCTGCCGGACGGCTTCGGCTTCCTGCGGGCCCCCGAGTACAACTACCTCCCCGGCCCGGACGACATCTACGTTTCACCCTCGCAGATCCGCAAGTTCGACCTGCACACCGGCGACACGATCTCCGGGCAGGTGAGGCCGCCGAAGGAGGGCGAGCGCTACTTCGCCCTGATCAAAGTCGAGGCGGTCAACTTCGAGCACCCCGACCAGGCGCGCGAGAAGATCTTTTTCGACAACCTTACGCCCCTCTACCCGAACCAGAGGATCAAGCTGGAGACCACCCGCGAAAGTGTTTCCTCGCGCGTCCTCGACATCCTCTGCCCTATCGGCAAGGGCCAGCGCGGCCTCATCGTCGCGGCGCCGCGCACCGGCAAGACCATGCTGCTGCAGGCAATCGCCAACAGCGTCACCCAGAACCATCCGGAGATCGTCCTGATCGTCCTCCTGATCGACGAGCGGCCGGAAGAGGTGACCGACATGCAGCGCTCGGTCAACGGCGAGGTCATCTCCTCGACCTTCGACGAGCCGGCCACCCGCCACGTCCAGGTCGCCGAGATGGTCATCGAGAAGGCCAAGCGCCTGGTCGAGCACCGGAAGGACGTCGTCATCCTGCTCGATTCGATCACGCGCCTGGCCCGCGCCTACAACACCATCGTGCCGCCGTCGGGGAAGGTGCTGTCGGGCGGCGTGGACGCCAACGCCCTGCAGCGTCCGAAGCGCTTCTTCGGCGCGGCGCGCAACGTCGAAGAGGGGGGCTCCCTGACCATCATCGCAACGGCCCTCATCGAGACGGGCAGCCGCATGGATGACGTGATCTTCGAGGAGTTCAAGGGAACGGGCAACATGGAGATCCACCTGGATCGCAAGCTGGCGGATCGCCGCATCTACCCGTCCATCGAGATCACGCGCTCCGGAACGCGCAAGGAAGAACTGCTCCTGGCCAAGCTGGAGCTGGACCGCTCGTGGGTGCTCCGCAAGGTCCTCAACTCGCTGTCGCCCGTCGAGGCGATGGAGCTCCTGATCGAGCGCATGCAGAAGACCAAGAACAACGACGAGTTCCTGTCCTCCATGAGCAACATGGGGTAGGGCCGGAGCGCGTCCGGCCGCGGGGCGCCCTTCCGGCCGCGCGGCCTTTGCACCCGGGGCCCGTTTCCTCTATAATGCGCCGTTCCGCCACAACGCGCGGTGCTTCGGGGGCTTCGGCCCGAGTGGAGTCGTCACATGAAGAACGGGATCCATCCCGCGTACAAGCCTGTCACCGTCACCTGCGCCTGCGGGGAGACCTTCGTCACCCGCTCGACCAGGGACGATCTGCGTCTCGAGATCTGCGCCAAGTGCCACCCGTTCTTCACCGGCAAGCAGAAGCTGATCGACTCGGCGGGCCGCG
>JACOUZ010000325.1 GCA_016177515.1 Acidobacteriota bacterium | reverse complement strand
GTGGACGTGGAGATCGAGGGGCTGCTGGCCCGACTGCAATCGGATCGGGAGCAGGCCGAGCTGGCGAGGGCCGAGGCCGAGCGGATGCGGGAGCAGGCCAGGGCGCAGCGGGCCAGGATCAACGCCGAGCTGGAGGCGCTGGACGAACGGAAGCAGGCGGTGCTCGAAAGGGCGCGCGAGCGTTCGGAGCAGGAGCTCGCCGCGCTGCGCCGGAGTGCCCAGCAGGTACTGCGGGAGCTGGAGCGAGGCCGCAAGATGGGAATCGCCCCCGAGGCGGCCTCGGTTGCCTCGGCCGCGGCCGAACGCGCGGAGGCGCTGCGACCCGTCCTGGCGCCCGCTAGACGGCGGAAGCGATGAAATCCAGACATCCCATCGCCTTGCCAACTAGGCGATCGTGGATCCAGAGGCATTTAGCGGCGTGGTCTTCCGAGGCAGTGGCCTCGAACACCTTCGGTGTCACAGACTGTGACGCCGCGAACGGTCACCGCGAGCGTCCGGACACCGGGCAGACCGGCCTGGGGGGGGCGACGCGCTCTCGGGGCCCAGCTCAAATAGTCGGCAGGCGCTCCCTCGCCGCTCGGGAGGTCGACAACGACGGGCAGATCGAAGATCTGCACGAGTGGACGCGCCGGGCGCTGGCGGCCGTCCTCTATGGGGACCCGCTCGCGGGCGGGAGATCTCCTAGAACAGGCTCTGCCGGGGCCTGTGCCGCCGGAACGCCGCGATCAGCGCGATGCCCGCCACGAAGCCGCCGACGTGGGCCAGGACCGCCACTCCGCCGGCCGCCACCGGGCCGACCTGCAGCAGCTGGAGCAGGAACCAGAAGCCCAGGATGATGATGGCCGGGAAGGGAATGACCCGGACGAAGAACACCACGAAGACGAGCGTCAGCACCCGTGCCGCCGGAAACAGGACGAGATAGGCCCCCAGGATCCCCGAGACGGCGCCGCTCGCTCCGATCATCGGCACACGGGAAGAAGGAGAGGCGGCCACCTGGGTGAAGGAAGCGATGAGGCCGCACGCCAGGTAAAAGACCAGGAAGCGGCCGTGGCCCATCACGTCCTCCACGTTGTTTCCGAAGATCCACAGGTAGAGCATGTTGAACGCCACGTGGGGAATGCCCCCGTGCAGAAACATGGCGGTGAACAGCGACAGGCCGCCGTGCAGGAGCCGCTCCGCCTCCAGCGGAAAGTGCGTCAGGTTGGACGGCGTGACTCCCATCGTCCGGTTGATCGCGCCGTTGGCGTCGGGCGGCAGCAACCTCTCCCAAAAGAAGACGGCGGCGTTCGCCACGATCAGCGAGACCGTGACGAACGGCATGGTGCGCGTGGGGTTGTCGTCCTTGAGCGGGATCAACGCGGCGCTCCGTCGGGGGGCGAACTATAGCACGGCGGAGCGCGGGCCCTTCTTCTTGACCGTCCTGCCCCCGGGGTCTATGATGAGCGGCCATGTTGCTGACTGGCCAGCGACTTCCCTAGACTCCAAGAGATCCTCCCCGAGCGGAGCGCGCCATGTCCGAGGCGTTGAGCGACAAGATGAGGGTTCCGGCGATTCACGGAGGGCCCATCGAGGACGCCCGCGCCGGGGTCGGCCCGAGGCCCGGTGCCGGGGAGATCCTGCCCCTCATCAAGTCACCTGCGGATCTCAAGCGCCTGTCGAGCCGCGACCTCGAGCAGCTGGCTGCCGAATTGCGCCAGTACGTCGTCGACGTCGTCTCCAGGACCGGGGGCCATCTCGCCCCCAGCCTCGGGGCCATCGAGCTGACGGTGGCGCTGCACTACTGCTTCGACGCCCCGCGGGACAAGATCGTCTGGGATGTCGGGCACCAGGCCTATGGCCACAAGGTGATCACCGGCAGGCGGGATCGTCTGCCGACCATAAGACAGTACCATGGACTCTCGGGTTTCGTGAGCCCCCCCGAATCGCCTTACGACGCCTTCGGCGTGGCCCATGCCAGCACCTCGATCGCCGCGGCAATGGGAATGGCCGTGGCCCGCGACCAGGCGGGTGACGACTACCAGGTCATCACGGTCACCGGGGACGGCGCGATGACCGGGGGCCTGGCCTACGAGGGGTTGAACAACGCCGGCCACTCGGGGCGCGACATCCTGGTGATCCTGAATGACAACGAGATGTCGATCTCTCCGAACGTCGGGGCGATCTCCAAGTACCTGACGAGCATCACCTCGAGCAAGTACTACAACCGCTTCAAGGAGGAGGTGCGCGAGATCCTGAAGAAGGTGCCCCTCGGCGAACCCGCGGGGGAGCTGGCCAAGAGGATGGAGCGCTCGCTCAAGGAAGTGGTTGTTCCGGGCGGGCTCTTCCAGGCGCTGGGCTTCCAGTATTACGGGCCGATCGACGGGCACAACCTTCCCGAGCTGATCGCGGTTCTGACCAACCTGAAGGCGGTGAAGGGGCCCCGCCTCCTGCACGTGATCACCAAGAAGGGGAAGGGGCTGCCGTACGCCGAGGCCAATTCCTGCGTGTACCACGGCGTGACGGCCTTCGACCCCGCCTCGGGGGCCCTGACGGCCTCGGGCAAAGCGGCGGCGCCCGACTATTGCAAAGTGTTCGGCGAGGCGATGTCCCGCCTGGCCTCGCAAAACGACAAGGTCGTCGCCATCACGGCGGCCATGGCCGACGGCACCGGATTGGTGAAGTTCAGGGAGAGGCACCCCGCGAAGTTCTTCGACGTCGGCATCGCCGAGGCCTATGGCGTGACCTTCGCCGCCGGCCTGGCGATCTCGGGAATGCGCCCCGTGGCGGCCATCTATTCGACCTTCCTGCAGCGCGCCTACGACCAGATCATCCATGACGTCGGCGTGCAGTGTCTTCCCGTGACCTTCTGCCTGGACCGGGCCGGCCTGGTGGGGGCCGACGGGCCGACACACCACGGCGCGTTCGATCTTTCGTACCTGCGCGCCGTGCCGAACTTCGTGATCGCCGCTCCCAGGGACGGCGACGAGCTGTGCGATCTCCTGAAGACGGCGGTCGACCAGGAGGTCCATCCGTTCGCCATCCGCTACCCGAAGCGCAGCAGCCGCACGTTCACGCCCGACCGGCCTTTCCGCACCATCCCGATAGGAACCTGGGAGATGCTCCACGAAGGCCGGGACGCCTGCCTGCTGGCGGTCGGCGCGATGGTCGAGATCGCGGAGAAGGCGCGGCAGGAGCTGCTGCCGGAAGGGATCGATCTCGCCGTGGTCAACTGCCGTTTCGTGAAGCCGCTGGACGCCGCGATGCTGCGCGACCTGGCCGGCCGCTACCCCGTGCTGATCACCGTCGAGGAGAACACCCTGCGCGGCGGGTTCGGGGATGCCGTGCACGAGTTCTTCAACGAGTCCGGCCTGCCCGCGGGCGCCCTCTACCACGTCGGCCTGCCGGACCGTTTCGTGACGCACGGCTCCGTGGCGCAGCTGTTTGATGAGGTCGGGCTGTCGCCCGCGGCGCTGGCGGCGCGCGCGCGCGGTTTCGTGAAGGGACGGGCGTGAGCGCCGCGATCCGCATCGAGGCGAAGAAGGGCGACGTCGCGGGGCTCTCGGCGGACATCGCCGTCGTCTGGAAGTTCAAGGGGGACCCGGAGCTTCCGGGTCCCGTCGATCGAAGCCTGGCGCAGCGCCTGGTGGAGATTGCCAAGTCGGACCGGTTCGAAGGACGGGCCGGGAGGCACCTGCTCTGGCACGCCGCCGCGTCCGACGGCCTGAAGTGCAGGCGTTATCTTCTCCTCGGACTCGGCGACCGGAAGGACCTGACCCTCGAGCGCTTCCGCCGTCACCTGGGCGACGCGCTGGTCGAGTGCGATCGGCTGGGCGCCGTGAGCGTGGCCCTGCCGCTCCTGCAGGCCGGCGCCTCGCAGTTCCCGGGGCGCGAGGCCGCGGTCGCGCTCGCCGAGGGCGTCCTCCTGGGCACCTACAGGTTCGATCGCCACCGCTCCGAGCCTCGAGCCGGCCGCAAGCACCTGCGCGAGGTGCAGGTGGCCGCGGGGGACGCGTCCCTGCGGGACGTCGCCGACGGGATCGGGATGGGGGAGACCACCGCCGGCGCCACCAACTTCGCGCGCGATTTGGTCAACGAGCCGGCCGGGGAGCTGCCTCCAGAGCGCATGGTGGAGATCGCCCGGCAGGTGGCGGCGGAGGAGAAGATCACCATCAAGGTGTTCGAGCCGGACGACCTCCGCCGCATGGGGATGGGAGGCATCCTCGGGGTCGGCCAGGGATCGCGGCACCCGCCACGGTTGATCCAGCTCGGGTACCATCCGGAGGAGCGCCCGGTGCGCAAGGTCGCCCTGATCGGCAAGGGGCTGACCTTCGATTCGGGCGGGCTGTCGCTGAAGACATCGGAGGGGATGGAGACCATGAAGTGCGACATGGCCGGCTCCGCCGCGGTCCTGGCGACTCTCAAGGCCCTGCCCGGGCTGGCCCCGCGCACGGAGGTGGTCGGACTCATGGGGATGGCGGAGAACATGCCGGGCGGCGGCGCCATCCGTCCCGGCGACATCCTGAAGATGATGAACGGCAAGACGGTGGAGGTGCGCAACACCGACGCCGAAGGCCGCCTGGTCCTGGCCGACGCGCTGTCCTATGCCTCGACCTTCAAGGACCTGGATGAGGCGATCGATCTGGCCACGCTTACGGGGGCCTGCGTGGTGGCCCTGGGGCCGATGGCGGCCGGAGTGTTCGGGAACAATCGCGAGCTGGTGGACGACATCCTGAGCGCCGCGGGGAAGGCGGGGGAGGCGATGTGGCCGCTGCCGCTGTACACCGAGTACGGCGAGCACATCAAGAGCGACATCGCGGACATCAAGAACACGGGGATCCGCTACGGCGGCGCGATCACGGCGGCCCTGTTCCTGAGCGAGTTCGTGCGGGACGGGCTGCGCTGGGCGCACCTGGACATCGCCGGCCCGGCCTTCGGTGACAAGGACTACTCGTACTTGAAGAAGGGGGGGTCGGGCGTCGGCGTGCGCACCCTGATTCGCTACCTCATGGACCTCGCGGCCTGAAGCCCGTCCCCGCCGGGGGGCCGCGTTCCGATTGCCGCCCGGTCGCCGAGGGGAAGATGGGTCACCGTGAGCATCGCCGCGCAGGTCCCGCGTCGGTCCCCTGCGCGGTCGTCACCATCAGCGACACGCGGGACGAGTCGACCGACCGCAGCGGGGCGCTCATTCTCCGGGCCCTGCGGAAAGCGGGCCACACGGTCCTCGACTACCGCATCCTCAAGGACGATCCTCCGCGCATTGTCAGGCATCTCCGGGCGCTGGCGGCGGGCCAAAGGGCGCGCGCCGTCCACCGGAGCGGCGGGACGGGGATCGCCGCCCGCGATTCGACGTACGAGGCGGTGTCCGGCCTGCTCGAGAAGCGGCTCGACGGGTTCGGCGAGATCTTCCGCGCCTTGAGCTTCCGGCAGGTGGGAGCCGCCGCGATGCTCAGCCGGGCGGTCGCGGGGCTTTACCGCGGCATGGTGATCTTCTCCATGCCGGGATCGGAGGACGCCGTCCGCCTGGCGATGACCCGGCTGATCCTTCCCGAGATGGGGCATGCGGCGGGGCTTCTGGCTCCCGGCGGTCACGGAACGAGGCAGCATGGAAGACGGCAGACCCGCCAGCGCTGAGGTGCCCCGCGCCGGGGCCGGACCGGACCCGGCGGCCGTCGGGGACGACCTGCGGCGGCGGGTCGAGGGGGAGGTGCTGTTCGACTCCCTGCACCGCACCCTCTACAGCACCGCCGCCTGCATCTACCAGGTGCTGCCGCTCGGGGCCGTCGTGCCGCGCCACGAGGCGGATGTCCTGGCGGTTTTGGAGTACGCCCGGCGGAACCGCATTCCGATCACCGCGCGCGGTGGCGGTTCGGGGCTGGCCGGGCAGACGCTCGGGCGCGGCATCGTCCTCGACTTCTCCAAGCATTTCCAGAGAGTCTCCGATGTCGACGTGGCCCGCGGCACGGTGCGCGTGCAGCCCGGCGTGATCCAGGCACAGCTGAACCGCGTCCTGCGGCGCCACGGCATGCAGTTCGCCCCGGACCCCTCCTCGGCGCCGTGGTGCACCATCGGCGGCATGCTGGCGAACAACGCGGGCGGGTCGCACACCATCAAGCACGGCGCCACGCGCGAAAACGTCGTATCGCTGCGGATCGCCCTGGCCGACGGCTCCGTCCTCGACACCGAGCCCCTGGCGCGCCCGGGGCAGGGGACCTGGGCCCCCGGTCCCCAGGCCCGCCTCGCCGCGGGCCTTTTCGACATCGTGAGGCAGAACCGCGAGGTGATCGACCTCCGCTCGCCCAGGACGCGCCGCAACTCGTCGGGATACGGGCTGCGCGAGGCGGTCAACGGGCGCATCGATCTGGCGCAGGTCCTGGTCGGGTCGGAGGGGACGCTCGGGCTCATCCTCGACGCCACGCTGCGCGTCGTGCCGCTGCCGAAGGTCAAGGCGACCGCCCTCGCCCTGTTCGACGATCTCGAGAAATCGGGCGCGGCGGTGGTGGAGATCCTGAAGTTCGGGCCATCGGCGGTGGAGCTGCTCGACGGCACCTTCGTCAAGGTGATCCGGGAGGCCGATCCGAAGATCGGCGCCACCCTCCCCGACGGAACAGAAGCCATCCTGATCGTCGAGCTGGACGGCAACGACCCGAAGGAGGTGCAGGACCGGATGGCCCGCCTGGCGGATCTCCTCGCCGGGCGGATGCGCCTGGCGACCGAAGTGCGCCGGAGCGCGCGCCCCGAGGACACGGCGCGCATCTGGGCGGTGCGCAAGGCGGCCTCGCCCATCCTGTCGCGCCGCGAAGGGACGCGCCGCAACACGCGTTTCATCGAGGACGCCGCCATCCGTCCCGAGCAGATGGCCGAGTTCGTGAGGCGGCTGCGCGGCCTCCTGAGGAAATACGACTTGGAGGCAGCGATCTTCGGACACGCCGGGGACTGCAACCTGCACTGCAACCCGATGCTGAACCAGAAGGACCCGCGCGACCTCGCTCTCATGGAGACGATCGCCCTGGAGTTCACCGACCTGGTGATGGACCTGGGCGGGTCGCTGTCGGGCGAGCACGGCGACGGGCGCCTGCGGACCCCGTTCCTGCGCCGGGCCTACGGTCCCTTGGTGGACGTCTATGAGAGGGTGAAGCGCCTGTTCGACCCGCAGGGCATCCTGAACCCGGGGATCATCGTGCACGACGGAACGTACGGCCTCACCGACGACCTGCGGTATGGGGAAGCGTACCATCGCGTTCCCGCGGCTTCGACCCTGGACGATCCGGTCTGGGCGCGCGAGATCGAAAAGTGCCACGGTTGCGGCGCCTGCCGCAACTACTGCCCGGTGGCCGTCGAGACCCGCGACGAGGCGGCGACCGCCAGGGCCAAGGCCAATCTCCTCAGGGCGGTGATCTCGGGGCGGCTGGAGCCGGGTGTGGTCGCGACCGCCGGATTCAAGTCGATCATGGACCTGTGCGTCAACTGCCAGCTGTGCCACTCCGAATGCCCGACGGCGATCGACATCCCGGGCATGGCGGTGATGGCGAAGGACATCTACGTAAGGTCGCAGGGGAAGAGCGTCACCGAGCGGGTGCTCACCAACCCGGGACCGATGTTGCGCTTCGGCACGATGCTGGCCCCCCTCGCGAACGCCGCGCTGCGCTTCCGCCCGCTGCGCCGGCTCATGTCGGCGGCCACCGGCATCGCGGCGGGCCGCGAGATGGAACCGTTTTCCGCCGCGCCGCTCCAGCCGCGCCTCCCCGCGATCGATCCCCCCGGGCGCAAGGTGGCGTACTTCCACGGCTGCTTCGGCGGCTACCAGGACGTCGAAGGGGAGGGGCGCGCCGCGGTCGAATTGCTCGAAGCCCTCGGCTGCACCGTGGCGATCCCGCCCCAGGAGTGCTGCGGGATCGCGGCAATCACCTACGGCCATCTCGACGACGTGCGCGCCGCGGCGGAGCGCAACGTGGCTGTCCTCCTCGACCTGGCGCGGCGCGGCTACGAGGTGCTCTACAGCGCGCCGTCGTGCGGCCTGGCCCTGGTGGAGGACTACCCGCGCCTGCTCGGGACCCCGCAGTCGGACGTCCTGGCGCGGCACATCAGGGACATCCACGACTACGTCCTGGATATCCTGGAAGCCGACCCGGACGTGCGCGCCAGGCTCCATCCGGTGCCGATCCGGCTCACCTATCACAACCCGTGCCACCTGCAGGCCAGGGGCATGGGTGACGCGGTCGTCCGCCTGCTGCGCCTGGTGCCGGGGGTCGAGGTCGTGCCGATCGGGGAGGACCACTGTTGCGGCATCGCCGGGACGTATGGCATGAAGGAGAAGAACTTCCACCAGTCGATGCGCATGGGGCGCCCGCTGTTCGACAGAATCTAGGCTACCGGGGTCGGCGTGGTCGCCACCGGCTGCGGCACCTGCAAGATCCAGATCGAGCAGGGGTCGCAGCTTCCCGTCGTCCACCCGATCCGGATCGTGCGCGATTCCCTGCTCGGCTGCGACCTGCCGCCGCGCGTCG
>JACOUZ010000324.1 GCA_016177515.1 Acidobacteriota bacterium | reverse complement strand
GCCCGATGAGGGGCGACAGGACGATGAACAGCAGGATTTTCCCCAGCCCCTTCGGCAACAGGACCGCGAGGCCCGAATGGACCACGGCGGCCCCCGCCAGGCCGCCGATCAGGGCGTGCGACGAGGAGACCGGCAGGCCCAGCCACCAGGTGACGAGGTTCCAGACGACGGCGCCCGCCAGACCGCCCAGCACCACCCAGCGGTCGATGGCGGCCGGATCGACGACCCCCTTGCCGAGGGTGGTCGCCACCTTGACCCCGAATCCGAAGGCGGCGACGAAATTGAAAAACGCCGCCCACGCCACGGCGGCGTTGGGAGACAGGGTGCCCGTGGAGACGATCGTGGCGACCGAGTTGGCGGCGTCGTGGAAGCCGTTGAGGAAATCGAAGACCAGCGCGACCACGATGATGGCGATGACGGCGATCAGGACGGGGTCGATGGGCGGCTCCCCAGCGCGATCCGCGGATGCGCGCGCGTCACTGGTTTTTCAGGATGATCCGTTCGAAGACGATGGCAATGTCTTCAGCCGCGTCGGTGGCCGCCTCCAGGGTCTCGATGATCTCCTTGGCCTTGATGACGAAGATCGGGTCGCGCCCCGAGTCGAAGATGCGCACCACGGCCTCGCGGTACAGCCGGTCCCCCTCCTTCTCGAGCAGGTTGATGCGCGCGCAGTGCTCCATGATCGTCTTCGGGTCGCGCAGGTGGACCACCGCCTGGCGGATCTCCTCCGCCTGCCGGTGGATGATGCGGGCCAGGTCGGCGGCGTCCGGGATGTCGCCTCCGACCCTGAACAGCACCGCCCGGCTGGCGGCGGCGTCGATCAGATCGACCAGGTCGTCCATGCGCGCGCCCAGGTCGTGGATGTCCTCGCGGTCGATCGGCGTGATGAAGGTGCGGTGCAGCGCCTTCACCAGCTCGTGGACCAGGACGTCGCAGCGGTGCTCGACGTCCTTGATGCGGCTGCCGCAGGCCGCCGGGTCGCTGCCCTTGCCGTTGCGGAACATCTCCTCCAGGATGAGCGCCGCCTCGGCCGCCCCCGCCGCCATGGCCTCGAACGTCTCGAAGAACAGGCGATCGGTCTTTTTCACGCTCAGGATCATTCCGCACCTCTGGGTTCCTTGTGGCTCTTCGGCCGGGACTCGGCCATCCTGTGGTAGTCGCCGTCGCAATAGAGCAGCGGACGGCCCTCGGAATGCCCCGCCGCCTCGACGCGGCCGACGAAGATCGTGTGGTCCCCGCCGTCATGAAGGGTCTCCAGGGAGCAGTCGAACCAGGCCAGGCAGTCGTCCAGGATCGGCGCGCCGGTCGCGGCCTTGCGGTGGGGAAACCCCTCCAGCCAGTTGCCGCGCTCGCCGGCATGGCCGGCGGCCAGCTCGGACAGGCGCTCCTGCCCGGCCCGGAGCACGTTGATGGCAAAGGCGCGGTGCCTGGAGATCAGCGCGTGGCTGCGCGCCTTCTTGTCGATGCAGGCGAGGATCAGGGGCGGGTTGAGCGACAGCGAGCAGAACGAGCTGACGGTGATCCCCTGGATGCCCCCCTCCCGCAGCGTGGTCAGGACCGATACGCCGCTCGCCCAGCGTCTGAGGGCGCTCTTGAACTGATCGGCCGTGACCGGCACGCGGCTCCCCCCCCCGCGGCGCCCCCCCCAGATGACACGCGCACGCGAAGCGGAATACTATCCCGACCCGGGTGCGTCCGGGAAGCGGAGGTTGTGATGGCGACTGCGGGCAAGGGGGAAGGAATCTACAACGTCGTGGTCATCGGGGCCGGCACGGCCGGCCTCGTGACCGCCGCCGGAACGGCCGGCCTGGGGGGCCGCGTCGCCCTCGTCGAGCGCCACCGGATGGGGGGCGACTGCCTGAACTACGGCTGCGTCCCCAGCAAGGCTCTGATCAAGTCGTCGCGCGTCCTTGCGCTGATGCGCCACGCCGGTCTCTACGCGCTCGACCCCGCCGGCGCGGCCGTTGACTACGGCCGCGTCGCCCGCCGCGTGAAGGCGCTGCGGGCGAGAATCGAGCCCCACGACTCGGCGGCGAGTTTCGAGGGGCTCGGCGTCGACGTCTTTCCGGGCCAGGCCGTCCTGGAATCGCCGCACGCGGTGCGCGTCGGCGACGTCCTGCTCAGGACGCGGCACATCGTCCTGGCGACGGGGGGGAGGGCCGCGGTCCCCGATGTGCCGGGCCTCTCGGAGGCCGGGTACCTCACCAACGAAACCGTTTTCGAGCGCGAAGACCCGCCCGGCCGGCTGCTGGTGATGGGAGGCGGGCCGATCGGCTGCGAGCTGGCCCAGGCGATGGCGCGGCTCGGCGCCCGCGTCACGCTGGCCGACCGCGGCGGACAGCTGCTGCACCGCGAGGACCCGGACGTCGCCGATCTTCTCAAAAGGCAGCTGGAGCGCGACGGCGTGCGCGTTCTCCTGCGCGCCCGGGTCGAATCGGTCGCGCCGGGACAGGGCGGACCACGCCGCGCCCGCGTCCGGCAGGAAGGTGAGTCCGGCCGGCCGGCGCCGGCCCTCGAGATCGAGGCCGATACGATCCTGATCGCCGCCGGCCGCAGGCCGAATGTCGAGAGCCTCGGCCTGGAGAAGGCCGGCGTGGCCTATTCCGCCAGGGGGGTGGCGGTCAACGCATATCTTCAAGCCACCCGGCCGAACATCTACGCCGCCGGCGACCTCTGCGGCCCGCACCAGTTCACCCACTTCGCCGAGTACCAGGCGCGCCTGATCGTGCGCAACATTCTCGTGTCCCCCCTGCTCGGCCTGGGGAGGGCGAGGGCCGACTACCGCGTCGTGCCGTGGACCACCTTCACCGAGCCGGAGGTGGCCCGCGTCGGCCTGAACGAGAAGGACGCGGCGCAGGCCGGCGTCCCTTGCGATGTGCATCGCTTCCCCTATGCCGATCTGGACCGCGCCGTCCTGGAAAGCGAGGAGATCGGCTTCGCGAAAGTGATCGTGGCGCGGGGCCGGGACACGATCCTGGGCGCGACGATCGTGGGGGCGGGCGCCGGGGAGCTGATCCACGAGCTCGCCCTGGCGATGCGGGAACGGATCGGACTGGCGAGGCTCTCGTCGATGATCCACGTCTATCCCACTTTCTCCCAGGCGGTGCAGCGCGCCGCCGACGCCTGCATGCGGACCCGGCTCACCGCCAGGGCGCGGGCGATCTTCTCCCGCCTGTACGCCTGGCAGAGGAGATTGGTGTGAACGGAAGCATCGGCGAGGCCCGCCGTGCCGGGCGCTGGATCGCGCTCCTGGCGGTGGCCGCGGCGCTCCTGGTCGCGTTGCGCCTCCTGCCGGTCGGCGACTGGCTCCTGCGGCTGAACGACCTGCTCGCCCGCCTCGGGCCTTGGGGCATCGGCCTGTTCGCCGCCGCCTACGCCCTGGCGGCGGTCCTGTTCGTCCCCGGGTCGGCGCTGACGGTGGGAGCGGGGGCGATCTACGGCCTGGGCTGGGGCTTCGTGGCCGTGTCGGCCGGATCGACGCTGGGGGCGGCGGGGGCCTTCCTGGTGGCCCGCTACCTGGCCCGCGATCGGGTCGAG